>JAAZMG010000122.1 GCA_012798935.1 Tissierellia bacterium
GTATAAAAACCACCCTTTCTTGGCAATACTTTTATCATAAGGAAAGGGTATTTTTTATGTGAAAATGTTTTGTCCCCCTTTACATTTTTATTATATACCCTTTTCCTTAAATATTTATTTTGGAGGGTGGGCTATGAAAAATTATAATAAATTTATATTATGGGGAATTATTTTCTCTTTATTTATACCAATATTTGGACTATGTGAAAAAAAATCTAAAGAAAAGGATCTATTAATAGGAATTCTTGAAGAAACAGGAGCTGTATTTTTAGAAGGTGATATAGATATGGGAGGTACTATATTTGATAGATTTATTGATAAAGAGGAAATGAAGGAAATTGCACATAAGATTGGATTTAAGTTAGAATTGGAAGAGGAGTATTACTGGGAAGATATAGAAGATGATGGATTTATTCAGTTAACGGTACAAGGTTCTGATAGTTATAATAATTTTGTAACTTTTATATTGTCTTCCTATGAAGATGTCGAAAATAGCCATGGAGAAACTTCCCTTTTTATAAACTTTATAAAAAGGGAGCAATTTGTTGAGTTTAATGATATAATAGAAAGGGCAGAAAATATTTTTGATGAATATAATCAACCTATGGATATTACAACCTGTATTATTGGTGCCTTTGATGAAGATTTTAATTTAGAAGAAAAACAAAAAGAAGTTCTTAAGGTCACCAAGGCTATAAAGGGGAAAATAGTAGAACAGTATATGGAAGATGATATTTTAAGTTTTTCTATATTCACCCCTTATATTGAACAATATATTTACACAGGTAGTAGAAAGATGAATTTAAATATTGCAATTAGATTCAATGAATATGAAGATAAAACCTATATTTGGATAGGAACACCGATTATAACCATTGGCTATTAAAAGTAGGAGGGGATTTGTTTGGACAAAATAATGGTGGAGAAAAGTCCTCCATTAAGGGGAAACATAAGGGTAAGTGGGGCTAAAAATTCTGCATTGCCTATTTTAGCTGCATCCTTATTGGGAACTGAAGATATTATTTTAGAAGATGTACCTAATCTTAAAGATGTAGATGTAATGTGTGAAGTTTTATCATTATTAGGAGCTAAAGTAGAATTTTTAGATGAAGGGATAATAAAGATAAATTCTGCAAATATAGATAATTATGAAACATCCTATGAACTTATGAATAAAGCGAGGGCTTCTTTTCTGGTAATGGGACCATTATTGACCCGGATAGGTAAAACTAAAACTTCTTTACCTGGAGGTTGTGCCATAGGGACTAGACCTATAGATTTACATTTAAAAGGTTTTAGGGCTATGGGAGCAGAAATAGATGTAGATCATGGAAATATAGGAGCCTATGCTAATAAATTGGTTGGAGATAGGATCTACTTAGACTTTCCTAGTGTAGGGGCTACTGAAAACATTATGATGGCTGCAGTAATGGCAGAAGGAGAGACCATATTAGATAATGCGGCAATGGAACCTGAAATTGTAGATTTAGCTAACTTTTTAAACAAGTTAGGTGCTGATGTTAAGGGTGCTGGAACTAGCTGTATTAGAATAAGAGGAGTAAAAGAATTAGGGGGAGCTACCCATTCAATTATTCCAGATAGGATTGAAGCTGGAACTTTTATGGTGGCAGCTGCTATAACTAAAGGAGATATATTAGTTGAAAATGTTATAACTAGTCATATTAAGCCTGTAATAGCAAAACTTAGGGAAGTTGGATGTGAAGTTTATGAAAATGGAGACAGGGTTAGGGTAATTGGAACACAGAATTTAAAAGCAACGGATATTAAGACTTTGCCTTACCCAGGATTTCCTACGGATATGCAGGCACAATTTATGGCTCTTATGAGTGTTAGTGAAGGGACAAGTGTGGTTATTGAAACCGTATTTGAAAATAGATTTATGCATGTAGATGAACTAAAAAGAATGGGAGCAAATATTAAAATTGATGGTAGGTCTGCAATAATTCAAGGTGTTGATAGTTTAATGTCAGCTCCAGTTAGGGCTACAGATTTAAGGGCAGGGGCAGCTTTGGTTCTAGTAGGATTAGTTGCTGATGGAATTACTGAGATTAGAGATGTATATCATATTGATAGAGGTTATGAGAGTATAGAGGAAAAGTTTGCTAGCCTAGGTGCTAAGATATACAGAGTGTAGAGGCGATTTTAATCGCCGGAAACCCGAATGCAAAATTTTTTTGTAATAGTTTTATCTTCCTTAGCATATAGTATTGTATACTAAAGGCAAGAGGGGGAAGAGATGAAAAAAATTGGGATATATACTGTGGTAGTGTTGGTAATTATCATATTAGTACCTACAATCATAGTTAAAACTTTTAAATTTGTTCCAATGGGAGATAAACCGCAGAAAAATCTTGTTAAATCTGGAAAGTCAGGTGAGACTGGAGAAGAGGCAGAATTTGATGGATACATAAAGATATATGATACAAGGAACCAACAAGTTCAAGAAATGGCTTTAGAGGAATTAAGTAATTGCGAAACTCTTTTTAAAAACTGAATAATAGGGATATAGATCCTTCAAAAATAAGTTTCAAGAATAGAAAGTGGAATCTAAGTGAAAGTTTAGCCAGAACTAAAATTGTCCTTAAAAAA
>JAAZMG010000123.1 GCA_012798935.1 Tissierellia bacterium
ATAACAAGATCAATTTCTACTATAACATTACCTCTAATTCTTACTCTTTGAGTACCAAAGACTGGGGTACCTTTACCTCTGTTATCACATTCAGATGTATCTGCAAATATGATTTTTTCTGATTTAAGTCCATCTGGACCTACTACTTCTACTGGATTGCCTTTTCCGTCTTTTACAAATTCGCCGCCTGAAAGAATAGTATCAGGATCAACTATTAAATTTCGTGGATCATTAATATTTCCAGGATTGAAGAATTTTCTACATCTTATGTCTAATACCCTAACTATCCTTGTATTTCTGCCTAAATCTGGGGTAAATCTTACATTATTTATGGTGCTTAGAGCTTGTAGGTTAACTAAAGTAGCATCAAATACTTTTTGCACATATATGGGTTCTGTTCTTACCCTTCTTAAAGTACCATCCCATTCACAACCTGTGGTTCCATTACAGCATATTTCCCTTTCAAACTCACTTTCTCTTTCTCTATTTCTATCTCTATCACAATCTCTATGATTTATTCCTAAACTCATTGATTCTGAATTAAAATTTGAATTCATAATTTTTCCTCCTTTCAACTGTTAAGAGAGTTTTTCTTATCTCACTCATAATATATTCTATATACAGAATATTTGTTACAGGTTAAATTAGTAATATTCTAATATTTTAATTAATATTATTTTAAAAGGACTATAAATAGGTGGTGATTATTATAGCTTATTTTAACGATAAAATACTATTAATCTCCGACTCTTTAAATAATATCAACTTATTTAGATTAAACCATGGAAAGATAATAAGGCACTACTTTGACAATAAAATGGAGACGATGAGTAAAGAAATAGTTGTAGAGAACGCTTTTTTGGAATATGATGTTTCAATTGATACAGAGGACAATATTTATCTTATATATCAAGATACATCTTTCGATCTAATATTAATATTCTTAAAAGATGAAGAAGTAGAAACTATAAAATTAACTGGAGAACCAATATTTGAGGTGTACTATTTAAATTTAATAAATATAGATAAGGAATTTCATATTTTTTATTCTATATTACTAAAAGGATGGGAAAGAAGATATAGAATTTATCATCATTACTTTGATGGAAGGGTTTGGATTACTAACATAGTAGATGAAATAAATGTAAAGGAAATATTAAATCCTCTTAAAATAATTAATAATGATAAAGAATTAATTATTGCCTACTATGATAAAATGGAACATGAGCAAATTTATATAAAATCTTTTAACCTTGATCAAAAAAAATGGGGAGAAAAAATAAAATTAACTGAAGATGAAAGTTCAAAATTATATGTAGATGTTCTATTAAAAGAAGATAAACTCAATCTTGTATATAGTCAATATTATGAAGGGAATTTAATTATAAAATATGAAAGATTTAGTTATATTGATGGAAAAGTTCAAAAAGAAAGAGAGGAAACATTGTCTAATCCAGAAAATGCTCAGGAACCTATATTAATATACTATGATGAAAAACTTTGGGTAGTATGGCTTGAATATGAAAACGTAATGAGTAGATATAGCGATGATGATGGTACCACTTGGAGTTCAATCTATCTTTGGAATCAATCTAAAGAAGAGGATATAGTAAAATATAAATTTTATAGTGGATACCAAACAGATGAAAAGATGTTAAATTATTCTTTTGGTAAAATCCATCCAGACATAAAATTTATAGGGTTTGGCTCTTTAAATAGCACAACTCAGATACCTCTAAAAAAAAAGATGATTTTCAAAATCCCCAAGTTTTAGATTACCATAAGAATGTTATGAAGGAGATTGAAAATATCTATAGTTTAATTAAAGAATTAGAAATTAGAATAAAGACTATAGAAGAAATAAACTGTAAGGATAATTTGAATATATTAATGGAAAAGCTTGATGATATTGAGAGCTTTTTAATAAGAAGAACACGAGGTTTTTATCTAAGGGATAAAAACAGATAGATATTAAGATAATACTTAATTAAAAAGATAAAGGGCTCCAAAAGGAGCCCACCACCCATAAAGGGTGTAAAATAAACCGTTCAAAAGGGGTATTGGGAATAGAGATCTTTTTGAGGTTACCAGGGGGATAACCACGTTAAAATTATAGCAAATTACGACAGGATTTACAAGAGATTTTACAATATACTTTAAAAAAATACAAAATAAGTTTTAACTTTAATATAATCAATAAATCCTATATAATAATTAATGAGTAGATAATATAAGAAATGGGGGATTTCATGAATAAAAAAATCATATTAGCGGAAAAAAGTTTGAAGAAAAACGGATTTAAAGTTAAAGTTTTTAACAACATAGACGAGGCTAAGGAAGCTTTAATGGAAGCTATTGACACTCATGAATCCATAGGTTTTGGAGGATCTATGACCTTATTTGAAATGGGAATATATGAGGATTTAAAAAATAGAGGCAATAAGGTATATTGGCATTGGAAGGGAGAGGATAAAAAGGCAGAATTAGATGCAGCCCGAAGTTCAGATATATATATATCGAGTACCAATGCCTTAACTTTAGATGGAAA
>JAAZMG010000124.1 GCA_012798935.1 Tissierellia bacterium
TGAAGAAGACAACTATAATTTTACATTAAATATCAATTTAAAGGATGTGAATATGGATGAAGAAGAGAAAGCTGTTGGAGAAGATGAAAATGAGGAAGTTTACGAAGAATGAAAAAGTGCTTTTGACCTTATTAGGGATAATAATTATCTTCTGGGCAGCTTTTAGGTTTGTTATTACTCCTCAAGCGAGTAAATTACAAATTTTAATGGATAAAAGATACGAATATGAAGAAAAAATTTCCTATATGAACAATATATTAAAAGATGAAAAAAATATAGATGAAAAGTGGAATAGATTATATAGGGAAAAAGATATGATAACAAATAAGTATTTCTCTAATTTGGATCAACCTGAAATTATCTATCTTTTAAATGAGATATTAGATAATGAAGAATTAGATGTTCTAGATATTAATTTCAATAGACCTTCTGAAGAACAAATAAATGACTTAATGGTTAAAACTATGAATATTACCATTCCTTATAGAAGTAGTTATGAGGGACTTATTCAAACTATAAAAGGAGTGGATTTAAGTCCTAAAAAAATATTAATATCTGATTTAATTATGGATAAAGTTGAGGATAATCAATTAGCAGGTAATATATCTTTAAAGATATATAGTTTAGAGGGGATTGTAGAAACAGGGGAAGATTTTTCATACATAGATATTGTATCAGATAGTGATAAGTTTAATCCTTTTAGACCATTTGATAATTATAAAGAAGTAGACGAGGGTTTAGTAGGTGATTCTATAGATAATGTTAATAGTATTAGTGGTGAAGTTTCTAGTTTAGATGAATATAATAAGGAAATTCTTGAGGACTTTGAAAGTGAAGGCTTATATTTTATGCCATCTAATCAGAATATTAAAGGTAGTGTGTCTAAATCAACTAATTCAAAATCCAAAAAATATTCACTTAGGTTTGAATACAATATAGTAGCTTTAGCAGATGAAAATAGAGCTTATATTGATTTAACAGATAAGAATATAATGCTTAAATATCCTCCCCTATCTATTGGCTTATGGGTATACTCTTATAATTATTCTCCTGCTACTTTAGGTATTAGACTTAAGGGACAAGCTGGAGAAAAAGTAGATGTAGAATTAGCAAAGGGAATTAGTTGGGTAGGATGGGAGTATATTGAGATTAAGCCACCTGAAGATCTGTCCTTATATCCGTTGCAATTGGATAGGATATATTTAGAATTAAACTATAATAGGGATGATTATGGGGTTCTTTTGTTTGATAAATTAGAAGCTAATTATCCTAAAGATAATAATAAAACTAAGGAAAGGTTTACTTTTTACATTGTGGAAAAGGGAGATACTTTAGACAAAATAAGTATTAAAAATTATGGTACTACAAAAAAGAAAAATCTAATAGTAAAGTGCAACGAAATAAATACCGATAAAGATATAAAGGAAGGGAAGATCTTGGTAATACCAAGATAGTGGAAGGTGATATAGTTATGAAGAAAAAAGGGAAACATTTATTTATAATTTTGTTAATAATTAGTATTACAACTAATGTATATATAGTGTATGGAGAAAGCCTAAGAGATGAAGAAAGAAAAATTGAAGAAAATGCCTATGATTTAGGATATGATGATGGAGAAGATGAAGGACGAAAAAATAGAAAAGATGAAATAGATAAATCCTATCGTAGAGCTATGCCAAGTGAAAAGGAAATCATTAGAAGGTTTAAAAAAGAATATAGAAGTGATTACGACTCTTATTATGATGATGTAATTATTGAAAATTATAAAGATGGTTTTGAGGATGGATATAAAAGGGGATATAAAAAAACAGATTCTGATTCTAAAGATACCTCTTATGAAGCAGGAGAAAAGGATGGAGAATATTTTGGTAAAATATTAGGGATTAATGATGGTACAAATGATCAACATAATAACTATTCAAGTAATTACAAGCGAAATATGTATTCCGATTCTCATATTCGAAGGGAGTATTCATTGGATGCAGATGAAAATGAATATAGGGATGGCTTTATAGATGGATTTAAAAAAGCTTATGAAGAAAATTATAAGGAAGCTTTTAGAGCTACAAATCTTAATGAACATAGATGGTCTTATGAGGAAAGCTATAATCATGGTAAAGAAGCAGGGTTAAAAAGGGGAGAGGCAAATGCTACAAATGACTATTATTTAAAACTTAATAATAATTGGAAAAGACATGAACCTACTCAGTTAGAAATAAAAAGAGAATATAATTTGACTTTAGAATCAGAAAGATATATAGAAGGATTTATTAGTGGTTTTAAGGAAGGACTATCTGAAGGATATACTATTACATTCCAAAAATTAAATAAGGAAGTAAGCCAAGCTAAGATTACCATAGAAGAAGTACCAATAGCTGGTGGAGAAATATTTAGTTTAGATAAGATAATGTCTTTGAAGATCGGTAAGGGAATTTATTATAATCCTGTTATAGTAACAATAAATGTATTATCCGATAGCATTGGTTATTTGGATCAAAATTTTATAAAAGCCTCTGATTATTATAGCGTAAATATTTTAAATAAATCCAATGAAACTAATAATAAGGAAAATATAGAAATAAAATTTGAATACTATGGAAAACAAGATGGGGGTATTTACAAACTAGTAAATGGCAAGTGGCTGTATCTACCTTCAACAATAGTAGATGGATTTATCAAAACAAAAGTAAAACCTAATTCTTTTAAAGATAAGGATAATATATATTGTGTATTAATAGATAAAAAAGCCTTATTGTTACAGGATATTAGGGGGCACTGGGCTAAAGATGAGATTACTACTTTTTTACGAAGGGCAATTGTTTCTGGTTATTCTGATAAGACTTTTAAACCAGATAAAAATATAACAAGGGGAGAATTTTTAACAATACTTAGCAAGGTTTATGATTGGAAAATACCTAATGATACTAAAAACATTGTTGAATTTAAGGATTATAATATATTTAAATCCTATAAAGAGGTAATAAGTTACGCAATAAATATGGGATATATTAATGGTTATTCAGATAAAACCTTTAAACCTCATAAAAATATTACCTATAAAGAGGTAGAGAATATAATGAAAAGAGTTACAAACACAAAAAACTTCTACTGGTATAATATTTCTTCAAAGATGCTATATGAAAAGGACTATAGAAGTAAAAGTTATAACAATATGAACAATAATATTACAAGAGCAGAAACAGTCTATATGTTATATGTATTAAATGAATGGAAGTATTAAAGAGGTAAGGATATGAAAGGCAATAGAGGTTTCACCTTAATTGAGCTGATAATGATAATTAGTGTTCTCTTAATAATATTGTGTATTCCAGCTTTAAAGGGAAATATTATATTAAATTATAGGGAAAGACAAGAGTTAAAAGAACTTAAAAATGATATAAATTATGCACGCAATAAAGCTATAGTGGAATCAACAAAGTATATAGTAGATATGAGACCTTATAGTAATTCCTATGTTATATATAAACAGGAGGGAATTAGAAAAATAGTTAAAAGGAAGGAACTTACAGATGGTATCAAAATTAACAAAACCAATATCAAAGGGAATGAGATTATATTCACCTACTCTGGAGCACCAGAGGTAGCAGGAACTATAGAGCTAGAAAACAGAAAGGGAAGGAAAATAGAGATTACTATAACACCAGCTACAGGTAAGGTAAATATCTATTTTTATTGATTATTCATTATCTAAGCTTAATTGAAAGTAGGGAAGTAAAATGGGAGAAAGAGGATTTCTTCTTATAGAAATATTGATGGGTTTATTTTTGTTAGGTTTAATAACTGTTACTTGTTTGCCTATATTAAACACTGCTTCAAACAATCTTAGATTGACAAAAGACAAAATGGATATATTATTTATTGCAGAGTCTACTATTGAGCATATAAAATCATTTGATTATAGCAGGACTAAAGAGGATGAATATCTACATGGAGTAAGGCTAACAGAATTAATTGATATATTAAGGGATGAAGATCCAGCAATTATAGAATTACCTTTAAATATAGGTGATAATAATTTTAAATATCTGTGTACTATATACAAAGAAAATGATAGTGAAAATTTGTGGAAAATCTGGGTAAAGGTTTTACCTTTTGAAGAGGGGAGAAGGATAAGCAATGTTGAGATTATGGCTTTTATGCCAATTCCCCAAGAAGATGAAAGTATGGAAGAATAGGAAGTATTTCCAAGGATTTACACTAATAGAACTATTATTTGCTTTAGCCATAGGTTCTATAATAGTTATATGTCTTTATACTATACTTAATTTTACAATAAATGCTTATAAATTTACGGATACACAGGATGAAATTTTATTAAATGGACGATATGCTATAGAGTATATCAAAAGGGAGATAAGATCAGCGGAAAAAATTATGGATATAAACTTGGATATATTTAGTGAAATAGTTGAAGACTATGGGGACAATATTGGCTTTGTTATTATGAGATATAATCCAGATTCAAATAGTATTGATAAATATAACTATTCTACATATTATTTAAAAAATAATAAAATTTATAGACTTGCAGTTAATAGAGCCATAGAAGAATATCCTAAAGGTGCATCTTTTGGAGGACATAATCAAATAGCTGAATCTGTAATATCTATAGAAGGTACAGGTGCTGATTTTGAAGCTGGTTTAATAGATTTATCTTTTATATTAAAAGGGGAGCAAGGTAGAGATATAAATTTTAGGACGAGGTTAAATATTAGATGTCCTGTTGTTTATTGAAATATGAGGTGCAAATAATGCTTAAAAATCAAGGATTTATTTCAGTAATCTCTTTATTAATTATGAGCATTATATTGATTTCTGCTTTATCTTTAAGTTATATATCTAATTTAGAGTATTTAATTCTTAATTCAAGCAAAAACAATATTCAAGCCTTTTATGCAGCTGAAAGTAAAATATATATGGTTCTAAATAAAGAAAAGCCTTATTATGATCAATTATTATCCAGGATAGAACGGTATATAAAGCTAGGAAGGTCAGGTAAACCCTATGATTATGAAATAATTATAGATGATGAAGACTTAATAGAAGGAGATAGAATAGATAAGGTAAAGTTACGATTTTTTATAGAAAACAATAGGAAAATTCTTGAATTGGAATCTTCTAGTTCATATGGTAAAATAGCTAAAAAATTAATAGCTAAGATAACTATATTAAATGATTTTTTCGAAAAGGGACTTCCTATAGTTTCAGAGAATAGGATTAGCTGTGATAGAATAGAAGAATATACGGCATATATGGATAAGATACAAAGAGAAATTAAACTTCCAGACCAATACAATGATATAATAGGAATCGATGCTTCTAATTATGATAGCATAAAAATAATTAAAGATTTAGATGGAAGAACCAATATTGAATTTTTCAGAAATAATATTGAAAATCCTATAAGAAAACAAATTTTAAATGATGAATATGTTTTTTTAATAGCTAAAAAGAATAATTTAAATCCTATTACCGTTTCTGTTTTATCGGAAAATGACTCAGATGAAGTGGATCTAAAGGGAGTCTTTTATATAGAGGGAAATTTTGAAATTCATAGCAACAGTGTAATTAATGGTATCTTAATTATTAACAAGGGTAGTCTTATTGTAAAGCCATCAATGGAGTTTAAAGTAGAAGGGATAGTGTTATTAAAAGACTATATAGGCGAAGAAATTGAGAATAATGATAATATTAAAATAAATTATAATGGGAAGTTGATGGAGAAATGTGGAATATACTTACCCGGATTTATTAAACTTAAAATACAGGTAATAAAAAGTAGTTAATATAATAAGAGGTGATATAGATATGAAATTGCATAATTTAATGGAAGATGAAGTAATTCGTATAATTGATGAGTTTTTGAAAGATAGAGAGGATATATGTACTTGTGATAAATGTAAATTAGATATTGCAGCAATAGCTTTAAATAATTTAAAACCTAAATATGTAGTTACAGAAAAAGGTAGTCTATTTGCAAAAGTAGACATACTAGATTATCAGTTTGATGTAGATTTAATAAAAGAGGTTACAAAGGCTGCTAAGATAGTGGGGAATGAACCTCAGCATGAATAAAAAAGGCATTTCTAAAAACATTGTATTGATAGGTATGAGTGGTTCAGGCAAAACCGTTGTTGGAAGATTTTTATCCCAAAAATTAAATATGAAACTTAAGGATACTGATGATATAATAGTACTTAATAGTAAAAAGACTATTCCATATATATTTAATGAATATGGTGAGAAATATTTTAGAGATTTAGAAAGTAAAGTTATAGATGATTTATCATCGAAAACAGGGTTAATTATTTCCACTGGGGGAGGAGTGATTTTAAATAAAGATAATATTTATTTATTGAAGAAAAAAGGGATCTTGTTTTTTTTAAGGGCTAATATAGACACCTTAGTTAAAAATATAGAATTATCTTTTCAAACCCATAGACCTCTTTTAGATAACAACAGAGAGCTTGAGGATAACATTAGGAATATATATAAAAAAAGAGAAAAACTTTATACTTCAGGGGCAGACTATATAGTTAAGGTAGATAATAAATCAGTTGAGGAAATAGGAGAAGAAATTATTTATATTTTAAATAAATAAACCCTTGTGGTTATTTTTATGGATTGATATAATTAAATAGGCATGGTAGGTGAGAGGTTAATGAGAATATTTATAATTCATGGTCCTAATATGAATCTTTTAGGCAAAAGGGATAAAAAAATATATGGCAGTGCTACATTAGAGGATATAAATAATATACTCTATACAAAAGCAAAGGAATTAAAATTAGAAATAGATATATTTCAATCAAATTGTGAAGGAGAAATTATAAATAAACTTCATCAAGCAATAGATGATGAAATAGATGGTATTATAATCAATCCAGGAGGTTATACCCATTATAGTATAGCTATAAGAGATGCTATAGAAGTTTTAGATATTCCTGTAATTGAAGTGCATCTATCCAATATATTTGGAAGAGAGGATTTTAGAAAAAAATCTGTAATTTCCCCTGTATGTGCAGGTCAAATATCAGGACTTGGCCTATACAGTTATGTATTAGCATTAGAAGGACTAAAAATGATGGAGTAGAATATTTAAGGAGGTTAAAACATGATATCTGCAGGCGATTTTAGAAAAGGTATTACTTTTGAAATGGATGGAGACGTATATCAAATTATAGATTTTCAACACGTAAAACCTGGAAAGGGTGCTGCTTTTGTTAGGACAAAGATAAAAAGTGTTATGACAGGAGCAACTAAAGAGGTTACATTTAATCCAAATGATAGATATCCTTTGGCACGTATTGAAACAAAAGAAATGCAATATTTATATAATGATGGTGAATTGTATTATTTTATGGATAATGAAACTTATGAACAGTTACCTATAAATAAAGAAGAAGTAGAGGAGGCAATTCAATATATTAAAGAAAATGATAATGCTATAATTAGATTCTATGAAGGTAAAGCTTTTGAAGTAGTAGCTCCAAATTTTGTTGAATTACTTATAACTCATACTGAACCAGGGGTTAAAGGGGATACGGCAACTGGAGCAACAAAACCTGCTACTCTTGAAACAGGTGCAACATTAAATGTTCCACTGTTTATAAACATAGGAGACAAAATAAAAATAGATACAAGAACAGGTGAGTATTTATCAAGAGTCTAGGGAATAATGAAAATATATAAATATATTAGGAGGGATTATATGGAATATCTTTACCAAAAAGTTTCTTATTTAAGGGGTTTAGCTGAAGGATTAGGAATTGAAGAAGAATCAAAAGAAGGCAAATTGCTTCTACATATAATAGATACCTTAGAAGATTTTGCCGATGCAATGGATGAAACGATGGAAAATTATGAAGATTTAGAAGAATATGTAAGCTATATTGATGAAGATTTATCTGATGTAGAAGATGAATTATATGGATTTGATGATGAAGATGATTTTTATCCCTATGAAGATTTTGATGATGAAAATTTCGAATGTATAGATTTTGACTGTGATTGTTGTGATGAAGAGATAGAAGAAGATGATGAGGAATAGAATTAATTTTTAAAAGACTTAAAACCAATTTGGTTTTAAGTCTTTTTTTGCATATTATTTTATGTTTCTCATATTTATATATAAAGGAGGACAGGTTATGGATATTAAGGAGGAAAAGATATATGAGAATGTTTTAGAATATATTTGTTTGGAATTAAGTCAGATATTAA
>JAAZMG010000125.1 GCA_012798935.1 Tissierellia bacterium
TATCCATAGGTTCATATTAAAAATCGTTCTTTTTTTTATATTTATTTATTTTAGAATGTAATGTGCTCCTATGTATTCCCAAAACTTCAGCGGCTTTAGTAACGTTTCCATTACATTTATCAAGACAACTCAATATTGCCTTTTTCTCCCACTCCTCTAAAGAACACATATTGTATTCCAGCTCTTTTTCAAAAGAATTACATTGTTTGTTTTCTAAATTTTTGGCATCGAAGCTAAAAGAAATATTCCCATCCATATTTACAATGTTTTCTATACAATTCTCCATCTCTCTAACATTTCCAGGCCAATTATAGTTTATAAGTTTTTGATATATATCATGTCTAATCTTTGGTATTGGTTTGCCTAATTTAATAGCTTTAACTTTTAAGAAATGTTTTATAAGTAATTCTATATCCCCATTCCTTTCTCTTAATGGTGGCACATATATGGGAATTACACTTAATCTGTAATACAGGTCTTTGCGAAATGTACCCTTCTCCACTTCTTTTTTTAAGTCCTTATTTGTAGATACAATAATCCTTACATCTGTAATAATAGGTTTGCTCCCACCTAATCTGGTAACACAACCTTCTTGTAATACTCTCAAAAGACTTACTTGCATATCCAAAGGCATTTCCCCTATTTCATCCAAAAACAAAGTACCACCACTAGCGAGCTCAAATTTTCCTGGATGCCCTCCTCTCTTGGCACCAGTAAAAGCACCTTCTTCATATCCAAAGAGTTCACTTTCAATGAGATTTTCAGGTATGGCTCCACAATTTATTGCTACAAAACCATTATTTCTTCTATTACTGTTATTATGGATTGACTGGGCAACCAATTCTTTCCCCGTTCCGCTTTCACCTTGGATAAGAACCGTAGAAGGACTATCGGATATATTCTTTGCTTGTTCTTTTAATTTTAAAAGTACTTCACTTTCCCCTATAATATCATCAAAAGTATAAGTAGCAGACATCCCTGTATACTTATTTACCAAATTATATACATTTTGAATATCCTTAAATACTGCTACCGTACCCGTTATATTATTATTTTTGCTTTTTATAGGATAAACACTTATATCAAACCTATTCCTATTTTCATTGCCATAATATATAAGTTCCTTGTTTTCATAAGTATTGCCCTTTGTAAGCTCATCTAATATGTATTTCCAATTAGCTAGAAGACTATCTGCATTTTTTTTAATTAACTCTTCTTTTTTGATGTTCAGCATATTACATAAGCTACCATTTAGATCTATTATTACCCCGTTGGTGTCTGCAGTAAAAATTCCTAGATTTATTGAATCCATAATTGTATATAAATATCTATTAGCTCTAAATAGCTCATTTTGAGTTTTTTCAACCTTAATATAATTTTCGATAGATTTTACCGCTGCAACTGCAAGTCCCAGTGTGTGAGTATGTGCTAATAGACGTCGTCCTGTTAAATTAAGACATCCAATAATATCTCCATCTTCATTATGAATAACTGCGGCAGAGCAAGTCCAAATATGAAATGCAGTTATAAAATGATCTTCTCCTGAAGTTTGAACTGAACAATCTTCATAAAGTGCTATGCCTATAGCATTAGTACCTGTACTCTTTTCACTCATATCCGAACCAACAATAATTCCTGCTTTTGCTTGATCATCTATAATATCTTTATCTCCTATTATGGTAAGAACTCTACCCTCCTTATCAGTAAGATAAATTGAAAATCCTGATCCTCTTAAAAAGTCATACAGTATCTCCATGAAAGGTTTTGCAATTTCTATCAATTCTTTATTTTCTTCTAATAATATCCTAAGTTCCTTGCCTTGAAATATTTTTTTAGGTGAATTTCTATTTTTTCCTATTCCATATTTTATGCATCTTTCATGTGAGCTCATTATTATTTCATCATAATTATATACCCCAGA
>JAAZMG010000126.1 GCA_012798935.1 Tissierellia bacterium
ACTAGACCAAATAATTGACTATGAAATTAGGCTTAGAAGATATTCTGTATTGAAAAAGAATGAATGGGACCATTATAGAGGAAGTACAAAACTTTATTATGATGATGACACCTATATATATGATATGAAATCTAAAAAACTTATAACCACTAAAGAATTTCAAACAGGAAATTATGCAGTAGATGAAGACTCAGACTATGCATATGATAAAGATCTTAAAGATTGGCATGGCTACCTATACACCCATGGGGAAAACATATTAGCAATAGGGCTTCAAAAAGATAGAGAAAGTAGAGACGATTTACTTAGACAAAGGGTCACAGCAGGGAGCATATCCAGTATAACTACTGACCCTTATGTAGGAAGTGTTATATATCTTAAAGATTCAAGAGACTGGAGTAATAGAAACGATAAATTTATACCTAAGGCTCAAGATTTAAGGTTAATGGTAGAAGATGCTATAATAGTTAAGGAAGACAAATTAATAACTAAAGAAGAATTAAGACCAGGAGACAGACTTTATTTAGTAAGAGATGATTTAAAATGTAAATTTATCCTGGTAAAATAGGAGAGTGCTTATATGAAAAGAATCCTAGCGTTATTTTTATTTAATATAATATTGTTTACAAGTGTTGTATCCTTTGGTGCCCCTGTAGATTTTGCAGGAGGAGTTCACAATGAATATGAATATGAAGAATTAGTTTTCATAACCGGGGAGCCTATAAAATTTGTTGGGGAAGTAGATATAAAAGAAAAGATAAGGGAAAAGGACAATACCAAGACTACTAATTACAAAATCACCCTACATCCAGAGGATACCTCTATAGAAGGTAAACTTACAAGAAAGATAACCTATGTAACAGAATACACAGAGGATAAAAACAAAGGTCAATCCATAGGCCAAACCAGTGTAACCAAATACTCTGAGTCCATAAATATAGATGATGACAAATACAAACTAGAGGACTACCAATTTTCTAAATCCGATGTTATAGACAATCGTCCAGCTACCTATTTTTATACAGGCAATATTAAAGGTAGAAAATATTACTCTTTAAATAAAAATGAAGGAAAGATAATAATAGATATAACCGGAGGAAATGTTGGCTATGAAAACTTTTGGGGTAGCACTGAAACCCAAAGGGTCAATCAAATAATAACCTATCCTGATGGAAAACAAGGTATAGTAAAAACTCAAACCTCTGACAGTTTAGCAAAAAAGTTGGTCTATTCTGATAACGATGTAAATCTGATTAGCTTTGATGGAGGCTATGTCCGAACTACCAATCAAGAGGTAGTATCCAGATATGATTATAGTCTACCAGCTGGGGAAGGTAGAAATAAGACAGGGACTAAGAATCTATCCAAAAAGATGTCCTCCAACATAGAAAGGCTAATAGTTCCTAAATTTAGAGATGTACCTGGTCACTGGGCAGAAGAATATATAGAAAAACTATATTCTCTAGATGTATTTGATGATAAATCTATGACCTTCTTTGTACCAGAAGGACCTATTACAAGGAAGGAATATATTGTAGCTGTAATGAAAGCCTCTGACATAGAACCAGAGATACCAGTAAAAAAGAATAGACGAAAAGCTCCAAAGGAAGTATCCCCATTTAGTGATGTATCCATAGATGACAAAGATTACTATTATATAAAGGAAGCTTATGATATAGGTATTATAAATGGAAGACATACCGATCTATTTAGACCAAAAGAAACCCTTACAGTAGCAGAAGGGGTAACCATGCTTATTAGAGCCTTAGGATTTGAAACTAAAGCACCAACTCCAGGGTATTATACTAAATTTTCAGATGATAGAGAAATCCCTAGTTGGGCAAAAGATTCTGTCTATGTAGCCAAGGAGATAGGAATACTTAAAGGGAACAAACTTAATCCTAACAAACCTTTATCAAGAGCAGAAGCCTCTCAGCTGCTTGTAAATTTCCTAGAATTTCTGGAAAAGGATTTGCAAAAAGACTATAGGGAGAATATAATATTATTTAACTAATCTTAAGGAGATGAGTCAAATGAACATCAACAAAAGAAGAACTCTTTTAGCTCTAATCTTATGTTTAACCTTAACTACGGTGGTCACTCCTGTATACGGGGCACAATCAGAAGAACTTATTGACAAAAAAGCAGATATAATTCTTTTTATGCAGACTTTAGACTATATAAAGTCCAAATATCCTTTTGAAATAGAGAATAGGGAACTTATAACAAATGGTATCAAAGGAATGTTACAAGGTCTAGATGATTATAGCGACTATTACACTAAAGAAGAAGCAGAACAATTTATGAAGAAGGTTTCTGGAGACTATGCAGGCATAGGAGTATATATAGAGAAAAAAGGTAATTATATAGGAGTTATAAATGCTATAGAAGGTAGTCCAGGAGAAAAAGCAGGGCTTAAACCTGGAGATTTGATAATCTCCGTAGATGGTAAAATTATAAAAGGCGTTACTTTAGAAGAAGCATCCCATCTAATACAAGGGCCTAAAGGTACTAAAGTAAAATTAACTATAATGAGAGAAGGAGTAGAGGCTCCCATACAAATAGATATAGTTAGAGACAATATAAAGATCAATCCAGTAAAATATGAAATTTTAGAAAATCAAATAGGATATATAAAACTTAGTGAATTCAACCATTATGCCACTACCTATATGAAAGAAGCTTTAAAGGAGTTCGATAAAAAAGGCATAAAAAAGGTAATAGTAGATGTAAGAAACAACCCAGGTGGTCTACTAAATGAGTCCGTAGGAGTAACTGAACTATTTGTACCTAAAGGACCTATAGTCCATATAAGGAACAAAGGCAAAATTGGAACTACCTATGTATCAACATTAGAAAAGCCAAAATATGAACTAGTAGTTCTAGTTAACAGTAACTCTGCCTCCGCTTCAGAGATATTTGCAGGAGCAGTAAAGGATAGAAAGGCAGGAACCATTGTAGGAACTATAACCTATGGAAAAGGATTGGTACAAGGTGTGGCTAATCTATCTGATGGTAGTCTAATCAAAATGACCATAGCCGAGTACTTAACGCCGAACAAGACTTCCATCCACAATAAAGGAGTAGAGCCAGATATAATGGTTATAAATTCAAAAGATGAAGATTTACAGCTCAAAAAAGCAATAGAAATATTGAAAAAATAAAATTTTTCACATCATAAATAGGGCGACCCTTGGTCGCCCATTTCAATAACCGTAGGGGCGATCTGTGATCGCCCGTTCCACCGCCAACTGGGCAGACAAAATGTCTGCCCTTTAAAATGGTCAATATACAAACATTTAACATATTAACTATTTACATATTAATATAAATAGTATATACTATATTATCGTAGAAGCGGATAGAAATATTTG
>JAAZMG010000127.1 GCA_012798935.1 Tissierellia bacterium
ATTATAAGTATAAAAGTAAAAAATAAGCTTAAACGGGATATAGCAGAAGTAAATGAAATAATCAATTGTTTAAATAAAGGTATAATTATTTTGAATTCAAAAATGGAAATTATTCATATAAATATAAAAGCATTAAAAATTTTAGATATAGATCTATCTGATACTACAATAATTGATAAACATATAAATACTGTTATTAAAAAGATAAAATTACAGGACACTAATAATAAAGATATTATGGGATATTGGAATATAAAAGGAGAAGATGTAAGGGTAATATATAATATTAGTGAATTACATTTAGAAGGTAAAGAACTATCATTAATGATAAGCTTTGATAAAGTTAAAGAAATAATTAATATTGCTAAAACCTACGAATGTAAAGAAGAAATTGTATTTTCAAATATAATAGGCAAAAGTGAACCCTTATTAGAAGCTATAAACAAATCCAAAATTGCTGCTCAAACCGATTCTACAATTTTGATTCAAGGAGATAGTGGAACAGGTAAGGAACTATTTGCTAGATCTATTCACAACGAAAGTTTAAGAAAGGAAGGTCCTTTTGTAGTAATAAATTGTGCTAGTCTACCTGAAAATCTTATCGAATCAGAGCTGTTTGGATATGAACGGGGGGCTTTTACAGGGGCAAATCCTAGTGGAAAAAAAGGTAAGATAGAATTAGCAAATAACGGAACTTTATTTTTAGATGAGATTGGTGATTTTCCTCTACATTTACAAACTAGATTGCTAAGAGTTTTACAGGAAAGGCAAATAGATAGAGTAGGTGGTGGGAAGCCAATAGATATAAATATTAGGGTAATATCAGCAACTAATAAAGATCTAGAAACCCTAGTAAGTCAAGGAAAGTTTAGGCTAGATCTATTCTATAGATTAAATATAATTCCTATTAATTTACCTACCCTTAAGGAGAGAGGGGATGATGTATTTTTATGTTCCCAATATATTATGGAAAAAATCTGTAGTAAAATGAATAAAGGTAAAAAATATTTGTCTCAAGAAGTAAAAGATGCTTTTATAGAATATGATTGGCCAGGAAATATTCGAGAACTTGAAAATGTATTAGAACATGGTATTTGCTTTGCCACAGGGGATAAAATAATGCTTAAAGATCTACCTGAATATTTTTTGGACAATAGACTACCAAGAATACTGAAAAAAGAGGATTGTAGGAAAGATTATATAGGCAATGAAATGTATCAAAAACTTCTAATAACAGAAAACAAAAATTTGGAACAATTAAAAATGGAGTTTGAAAAGGATATAATAAACAAATTAATTGGTATATATGGAGATTCAGTAGAAGGTAAAAAAATAGTAGCTAAAAAGTTAGATATAGGATTGACCACATTGTATAGAAAAATAAATGAATATGAAAGTTAGTTATCATAAGCTGAAAATATTTCTCATTTATGAAAACAATAATAAAAAGCATTTTTTAAAAAGTGCTTTTTATTATTGTTATTAAATTAATAATATTTAAATAGTATTGCTTTATAAAGGGACAATATAGCCAATTGGTGTTATTTGCAGTAGAGTTTTTTATATAAAAGTATAAATTGGCATGAGGTTTGCAAATATTAATGAATGGAGGTGGAAACCTTATGGGATTACAAAAAAAAGAAATGTATAAAAATTCAGAACAAAAAAATATTGGAAACAAATCTTATGTTAATTTACTTGAAATACTTAGAGAAGGGGTAAGACCAGCTTTAGGCTGTACAGAACCTGTAGCATTAGGTTTAGCAGTGGCAGAAGCATATAAGAACGTTAAGGGTGAGTTATTAAGTATAGATATTGAGCTTAGCCCAAATATCTATAAAAATGGAATGGGGGTTGGAATACCAGGTACTACTGAAAAAGGTTTAGTATTTGCTGCTGCATTAGCTGTGGTTTGTGGAGATTCTAGTTTAGGCCTTGAAGTGTTTAGAAACGTAAATGACCTACATGTAATGAAAGCAGGAGATATAGTAAATAAAGGAAATATTAAAGTCCGTGTAGAGGCTAACAAAGGTAAATTTTATATAAAGGCGGAGGTTTTAACGGATAAGGGAAAAGGAATATGTGTAATAGAGGATAAACATACAAATATAGTATTGGTACAGGCAAATGATAAGATTCTTTTTAAGAAAGAAAAGTCGGAAGGAAAAGCTAATAAGGGGCTAGCTGATAGTTTGGTAGACTTAACAATAAAGGATATTATAGAGTTTGTAGAAAAGGTTTCTTTCAAAGATATTGAATTTTTACTTGAAGGAGTAAAAGTAAATATGGCTATTGCACAAAAAGGACTAAACGAAAAATCGGGATCTGGTCTTGGTGCAGCTATGAATTTGCTTATGTTAGAAGGAGAGATGCAAAAGGATGTAATAAATCAAGCTAGAACATTAACATCTGCTGCCTGTGATGCTAGGATGGCGGGGGTAAATATGCCTGTAATGAGTAGTGCTGGAAGTGGAAATAATGGTATAACAGCGATTATACCTCCAGCTGTTGTATGTGAACACATGGGATGTGATGATGAAAAACTTGCTAGAACCCTTGCTTTTAGCCATTTAACTACTTCTTATATAAAGGCTTTTACAGGGGTACTTTCACCAATATGTAGCTGTGCTATAGCGGCAGGTATAGGCGCCTCAGCAGCAATTACATGGCTAATGGGTGGAACGGAGGAACAAATTGAAGGTGCAATTAAAAACATGATAGGATCTATTTCTGGTATGATATGTGATGGTGCTAAAGGCGGCTGTGCATTTAAGTTATCGGCGGCAGCTTCTGAAGCAATTATACAAGCAAAGCTTGCTATGGCAAATGTATTTATTTCAGATTTTGATGGTATAGTAGGTCCTACTGCAGATTTAACTATTAGAAATTTGGGTAAATTTTGCACTGAAGGTATGAAGGATACAGACAAGGAAATAATTGAGATAATGATTCAGCAGTAAATATGCATATTGCTTTTAACAAATTTAATATGTATAGTCTACTTAAAAAGAAACTACTTTAAAATTAAAGTAGTTTCTTTTGTTCTTTAATCTTTTTGGCTAGTTAGTGAGAATTTTTAATATTTCCTCTAAGGAACTATTTTTTGGAATTTCAAATTCTCCATATTTTAGTTTAGTATCTAATTTTAATTCAATAGCTTTTTCAATAAAATCATTTTTATCTTTAATTAGGTCACTAGAAACTAGAATTTCACCAATTTTAGAAGATGCGGAACCAGAAGGAATGTCTATTTTAACCATTATATCTAGACTTTCCTCATTGTCTTCATCTAGATTATTATTATCATTTGGTTTATTTTCATTAGTAGGGGTAGGATTATCCTTTGAAACTGTTTCTGAAATTTTAGGAGGTGTTTCAATAGCATCCTTAGCAAACAACCCACCTAATCTCCAATTAATAATCAAAATAACAACTATTATTACAAGGATCATTATTATGTAATCTACACAATCATATAGGATATCCTTTAGCTTTTCAAAAAAACTTTTCATAAAAATTTCACCTCTTCAAATCTACTTTTAACGTAAATAAGGTTTTATAATATAATTGATGTATAATATAATTATATCACAAGATTAAAGGAAAGGTGAGGAAAGTTTGAAAGAGGTAATTATTTACAAAAACGACAGTGAACAAAGGTTTGACAGATTTTTAAAAAAATACCTATCAGAAGCACCTCAAGGTTTCATTTATAAAATGATTAGGAAGAAGAATATTACACTAAACAATAAAAAAGTTTCTCCAGATACTATAATAGTTGAAGGGGATATTATCCAGTTATATCTTGCTGATGAGACTATTGCAAAATTTAAGGGGGAAAATGAAATAATTAAAAGCAAGTTGGCCCCTGAGGTAATATATGAAGATGAAAATATAATATTAATAAATAAGCCAGTGGGTATATTATCCCATTCAGCTAATAAAAATCATGATGATAATATAGTAGATAGTATGATTTACTATCTTTATGAAAAAGGTGAATATGATCCAAAGGCTGAAAATACATTTACCCCTTCTATTTGCAATCGTTTAGACAGAAATACTAGCGGTATTATAATAGGGGCAAAGAATTATCAATCATTAAAGATAATAAACGCTTCAATGAAAAGGGGTAATATTGATAGATATTATAAGACAATAGTTAAAGGAATAATAAAAAAAGGCAAATTAATAGAAGGATATTTAGTAAAAGATGAAGAAGTAAACAAAGTGGAGATTTTAGATGAAGAGACAGATGACTCCAAAAAGATTACTACTCGTATTAGAATACTTAACTCTGCTGATGAATATTCCTTATTAGAGATAGAGTTAATCACTGGTAGAACCCATCAAATCAGGGCTCATTTAGCATCAATAGGTTACCCTATAATTGGGGATATAAAATATGGGGATAAAAAAACAAATAAATATTTTAAAGATAGGTATGGTTTAGATAGTCAATTTCTTCATGGCTATAGGGTAGTTTTTTCTGGGCTAGATGAACCTTTAGATTATTTAAATAATCAAGAATTTATAGGGAGGGAAAACGATAAGTTTGAGAGAATACGGAAAGAATTATTTGAATAGTAAAATAAAAACCAGGAGGTAATTAAAATGAAAAATAAGATTAGAGTATATGTAGAAGGTATTGGAGAAGTGTATATTGAGGAAGGTTCAATGCTAGAGGATCTATCAAAACAGGTTTTTGAAAAAGACTATAAAAAATACCTCGGTGCAAGGATTAATAACGAAGTTCATCATCTGCGTAGAAATGTAAAGGAAGATATGTATGTAAAATTTTTAGATAATAGTGAGGAAGATGGATATAGGATATATACAAGAACTATATCTGCAGTATTTATTATGGCTTGTAAGGAGGTTTTTCCTCATAGTATAGCTAAAATAGAGCACTTTTTAGGCCAAGGATTGTATGCTGAGTTAGAAAAGGGAAATTCTATTAGTTTTGGAGAAATAGAAAAGATTAAATCAAAGATGAGAGAAATAGTGGAAAGTGATATACCTATTATTAGGGAAGAAGTTCTTATTGAAGAGGCTATTTCATTATTTGCAGCTCATGGCCATGAGGATAAGATAAGGCTTTATAATACTTTAGAGGATGATAAAGTTCAAATTTATAAAATAGGAGATCATCTAGATAGATTCCATGGATATTTGGCACCATCTACAGGATATGTTGATATATTCGATTTAAAATACTACTATCCAGGGGCTATTATATTATTCCCAACAACGGATAGCAACAATAATCTACCTAAATTTAAGGAGCAAAAAAAGCTAGCTAAAGTATTTAAGGAAGCTAAAGAGTGGGCAAGTATATTAGACTTAGCCTATCTAGGCTCTTTAAACGAAAAGATTATTAACAATGAGGTAGAAGAGGTAATAAGGATATCTGAAGCTTTCCACGAGAAAAAGATTGCTGAGATTGCAGATATAATATGTGAAGATGATGATATAAATATGATCTTAATAGCCGGTCCATCTTCTTCGGGGAAGACTACTTTTGCTCAAAGATTGGCAGTTCATTTAAAAGTAAATGGTAAAAGGCCTATTGGAATTTCTGTAGATGATTATTTTATAGATAGAGAATCTACCCCTTTAAACGAAAAAGGAGAGTATGATTTTGAATCACTAGAGGCTATAGATTTAAAACGATTTAATGAAGATTTGGTCAAACTTCTTGAAGGAGAAGAGATAGAATTGCCCAAATATAATTTTGTGAAAGGGAAAAGTGAAAAATCTGGAGTGAAAATCAAGGTGGATAAGGACCATCCAATTATTGTTGAGGGGATTCATGGCTTAAATCCTAAGTTGGCCCAATATATTCCGGAGAAGAATAAATTTAAAATATATATATCTGCTCTAACTCAACTAAACATAGATGCTCATAATAGAATTCCTACTACAGATACTAGGCTTATAAGGAGAATAGTAAGAGATAATAAGTATAGAGGAAATAGTGTTCTTAGAACCTTTGAACTATGGGAAGGGGTAACAAAAGGAGAGGAAAGAAACATATTTCCATATCAAGAAGAAGCGGATATTATGTTTGACTCTGCTTTAGTTTATGAATTGTCTGTGTTGAAAAAATATATAGTTCCTATGCTTGAGGAGATCGATAGTACCAGTATTTATTATTCTGAAGCTAGAATGTTATTAAAGTTTTTAAGTTACTTTAGGGATATAGAGGATGAAAGGGTAATTCCTCCCAATTCTATTCTAAGAGAATTTATTGGTGGTACTGGGTTTGATATTCATTAGTAATGGAGGGAGAAGATGGAAAGGCTATTAAATAAACTAATTGAAAGGAATAAATATTTAACCAAATATGGTAAGGTAGCAGATTATATTCCTGCATTGGGAAATGCAAACCCCCAAGATATTGGGGTTTGCATTATGGATATAGATGGAGACATTTATACTGGTGGAGATTATAATAAAAAATTTACAATCCAAAGTATATCCAAGATTATTTCACTTATGCTAGCTATTATGGATAAGGGAGAAGAAGAAGTTTTTAAAAAAGTAGGTATGGAACCTACGGTTGAGCCATTTAGTTCCCTTTATAAATTAGACTTATCTCATTGTGAAAAGCCTTCTAATCCTATGATAAACTCTGGAGCTATAGTAACCACTTCTTTAATAGAAGGCAAGGGAGAAGAAAAGTTTAATAGATTACTAAAATTTATGAAAAAAATAATATTAAAAGATAATCTTAACTATAATAAAGAAGTTTATTTATCTGAAAAAGAAACGGGATATAAAAATAGGGCTATAGCCTATCTTTTGAAACAAAAAGGGTTAATAGAGGGTAATGTAGAGAATATTTTAGATATATATTTTAAACAATGTTCAATAGAAGTAGATTGTATTGATTTAGCTAAAATTGGTATATTTATTGCTAATAAATGCAAAAATCCAAAATCTAAAGAAGTACTATGTGATGAAAAGATAGCTTCTATAATTATCCCCATAATGACTACCTGTGGTATGTATAATTTCAGTGGAGAATATGCTATTAATGTGGGAATACCTTCAAAATCCGGTGTAGCAGGAGGGATATTAGCTGTTGTACCTGGAAGATATGGGATAGGCGTATATGGACCAGCTTTAGACGGATATGGAAACTCTATAGTAGGATATGAAATATTAAAGGATTTATCTAAAGAGTTAAACTTAAGTATTTTTAAGTAAGGACAAAGGGGGCGGTTGTGAAATATAAATTATTACAATATGGAGGGATAGAGTTGGGGGTTGCTATAAGCTTATTATAATCATTATACTTTTAGCTGTTTTAATATTTTTATTGAATACAGATAAATTTATAGACAAACAAAAAGAAAGTATGCAAAAAGATATTAAAGATGAAACTAAAAAAATAGAGATTACAATCATAGAAGACCCAGAATTTTGGACTAGTAAAATAGAAAATAAGGATTTATTACTTATGACAGAAAAAGAAATAGATGAATTCAACCAAATGAATTTTTCAAGAGAGGATTTTCTACTGGATTTAGAAATCCATCAGCCAAATATAGAAAAAGAGGATCTAATTAATCTAATAATTTCTTCTAGCAAAATTCCCCATGAAACTAGATATGATAGCAAGGGCAATATAAGGGATAAAAATTATTTTGATAAAATGTCATCTAATCTGAACTTAGAAAATATAGGAAGTGTAAACCCTATAGATTATGGAGTTACCGTTAATAGGACTATGATAAGAACTTTTCCTACCTTTGAACCCTCCTATAAGAAAAAACATGATATTCAATTCGATAGATTTATGGAAACAGCTATCTACCCATGGGAGCCTTTAGTTATATATATGGAGAGCAAAGATAGGGAATGGTATTTTGGCAGAATGTATAATTATATGGGGTGGATACCTAAAATAGATGTAGCTTTAGGCAATAAGGAGGATATATTTAATTATACAAATAAGGAACCATTTTTGATAGTAATAGATAAACAGGTATTTATAGATAATATATTATTCGATATGGGGGTTAGAATTCCCATTATAAAAGAGAATGAAAATAGTTATACTATATTAATCCCTTTAAAAGACAAATATGGAAATTTGAAAGTTAGGGAAAAGGAAATAGACATATCTGAGGCTTTCAGTAAAGGATACTTGCCTTATACAAAGGAAAATATCATTAAACAAGGATTTAAATTTAAAGGAGAAGAATATGGATGGGGTGGTATTAACAATAAAAGAGATTGCTCTGCTTTTATAATGGATATACATAGAACTTTTGGGTTAAAGTTACCTAGAAATACATCACAACAAGGACTAGAATCTATAGGGAAAACCTATGATATTAAAAAAACCAAAACTATACCTCCAGCTACAGTATTGTATATGCCAGGACATACTATGTTGTATTTAGGTGAGTATGGAGGAGAAGGTTATATTTTGCATCAATTTGAGGGATATTATGAGAAAGAGGGAGATAAACTAAATTATATTAAAAGGATGAGGACGGAAGTAACTCCAG
>JAAZMG010000128.1 GCA_012798935.1 Tissierellia bacterium
AAAACTAGATAAGGAGCTAAAGGCTCTTAACAAGGAAAATAGTATTTTAAAAGAAAGTATAGAAGATTTTATGATAAGATTTGAAGAAGAAAAAAAAGAAAAAGAAGAAGCAGAAAAAGATTTTACCGATGCTAAAATACAAATAAGTCTATTAGAAAACGAATTAACAAATAAGGTAGAAAAAGCTCGGGAAATAGAAATGGAACTAAAGGGTAAAATGAATTTAAAAAAAGAAAAAGAAGAAGAATGTTTAAAGAATAAGGACGAAATAAATAATCTAACTAATAAAATGGCATCTACAGTGGAAGATATAAATGGGCTATCTAAATTAAAAGAGGAGAAGGATGAGCACTTTAATCTATTAAAAAGTAAAAAAGATGAATTCATGAAAGATTATTATTTGAAACAAAATAGATTAAAGGATATAAATGAGAGTTTAAATAGCCTTGAAAAAGAAAAAAACAATTGGAATGTAAAAGAAGCAAGATATAGTGTACAATTGGACAATATAAACGGAAAACTGTTGGAAGATTATGAGTTAAGGTATGATGAAGCTGTGAAACTATGGATTGAAATAGAGGACTTAAACAAAGCAGACAGGGAAGTTAAAAAATTAAAAAATCAAATAAAAGAATTAGGAACAATAAATATTAGTTCCATTGAAGAGTATAAGGAAGTAAGTGAAAGATTAGAATTTATTACTAAGCAGTGTGAAGATTTATTAGCAGCTAAAGAAAATTTACAAGAAGTTATAATAGATATGGAAGCTAAAATGACTAAACAATTTCTATATAATTTCAATAGGATTAATGAAAGTTTTAATGAGGTCTTTTCTGTACTATTTGATGGAGGTAAGGCGGATTTAATCTTAGAAGATGAAGAGAACATCCTAACCTGTGGTATAGAAATACAAGCTCAGCCTCCAGGAAAAAAGCTACAAAACCTATCTTTGCTTTCAGGAGGAGAAAAGTCGCTGACGGCAGTGGCATTGCTATTTGCAATACTACAAATTAAACCTTCCCCTTTTTGTGTATTAGATGAAATTGATGCTGCATTGGATGAAGCCAATATAAATAGATACACTAATTATTTAAAAAGTTTTTCTGATGAAACTCAATTTATTATGATAACCCACAGAAAAGGAACTATGGAAATGGCTGATGTATTATATGGAGTAACCATGGAGGAAGAAGGAGTAAGCAAGATGGTTTCGGTTAAATTAACTGACAATCTGGAAGAAATAGCAAGTTAAGGAGGAGAAATATGTTTAAAAATCTATTTAAATGGAATAAAAAAGATAAGCAAAAAAAAGAAGATAAACTAATTCTAGAGGAGCAAGAGGATAGATTAGAAGAAGATTCTAATAATCTTTCTAATGAGTCTTTAATAGATGAAAAACTAGAATCAACTATAAAGATGGAACAAGAGAAAAGTAAAAAAATTGAGGCAGAAATAGAAAATGAAAATGGAGAAGCTTTAGAAAAACCTAAGGTAAATTTTTTTGATAAGTTAAAAGCTGGATTAGATAAGGCAAGAAAGGATATGACAGATAAAATAGATGGTCTCCTTAAATCCTATAGCAAGATAGATGAAGAACTGTTTGATGATTTAGAAGAAATACTAGTTACTGCAGATGTTGGAATCAATACAACTATGGAAATTATAGATAGATTAAAAGACAGGGTTAAAGAAGAAAAGGTGTCTGACCCTAAAGAGGTAAAGAATTTGTTAAAGGAAGAAATAAAGGATATTATGGGAAGATCCAATGGGGACAACAGACTAAAACTAGATCCTTCACCTGCAGTTATGCTGGTTGTAGGAGTAAATGGAGCTGGAAAAACAACTACTATAGGGAAATTGGCCTATAATTTAAAAGAAGAAGGCAAAAAGGTAATAATAGCCGCAGGAGATACTTTTAGAGCTGCCGCTATAGAACAACTTGAAGAATGGAGTAATAGAGCAGGAGTAGATTTAGTAGCTCATAGTGAAGGTGCAGACCCAGCAGCAGTAGTATTTGATGGAATTCAAGCTGCAAAGGCAAGAAAATGTGATGTCCTAATATGTGATACTGCTGGAAGACTTCATAATAAGAAAAACCTTATGGATGAACTAAATAAGATTTTCCGTGTAGTAGAAAGAGAATATCCTGATGCACAAAAGGAAATTTTATTGGTTTTAGATGCAACTACTGGACAAAATGCAATTTCACAGGCTAAAGTATTTAAAGAAGTTTGCAATATAACGGGAGTTGCATTGACTAAGCTAGATGGTACTGCAAAAGGGGGAGTTGTAATTGCCCTTCAATCAGGATTAGGTCTACCAGTTAAACTTGTAGGAGTTGGAGAAAAAATTGATGACTTACAAAACTTTAATGCGGATGATTTTGTAGAAGCTATTTTTAGTTAAATAATATTTAAAAGTATTTTTAGCTTTTATATTGACAAGTTAAAAGTATTATACTAAAATAGTACTGTCAAGTTAAAACCTTGACAGTACTATTTTAAGTTGGTGATAAAATGGTTAAAAAATTAGTTGAGATTGGAATTCTATTTGATTTTTATGGGAAATTGTTAAGCGAAAGGCAATATACATCAATTGAATTATATTATATCCATGATCTTTCATTAACTGAAATAGGAGAGGAACTAAATATTAGTCGTCAAGGTGTATATGATACTTTAAAAAGAGCAGAACAAAAATTATATGAATACGAAGATACACTTGGATTAATAAACAAATTTAATTATAAAATAAGGGAAATAGATAAAATAGATAAAATTACAAAGGAAATAGAGAAAGAGTCTCAAAATATAAATAATCAAAAAATACTAGAAAAATCCAAAGCATTGAGAGAGATAGTCGAAAAAATAAAAGATAGTGGCCAGGAGGTTGGTGATTAATGGTATTTGAAAGCTTATCTGAAAAATTACAAAATGCGTTGGGAAAATTAAAGGGAAAAGGGAAACTTTCAGAAAAAGATGTAGATATAGCTATGAGAGAGGTAAGGCTTGCTCTTTTAGAAGCAGATGTTAATTTTAAAGTAGTAAAAGATTTTGTTAGAACAGTAAAAAATAGGGCTATTGGTTCAGAGGTTATGGAAAGTTTAACTCCCGGACAACAGGTGATTAAAATTGTAAGTGAAGAACTTACAATTTTAATGGGAGAGAAGGAATCAAAACTTAAGTTTGCATCTACTCCACCTACAGTAATTTTAATGTGTGGATTGCAAGGTGCTGGAAAGACTACAACAGCTGGAAAATTGGCCTTTAATTTGAAGAAACAAAATAAGAGACCTTTATTGGTTGCTTGTGATGTATATAGGCCTGCAGCTATAAAGCAATTAGAAGTAGTAGGCGAAAGAGTAGATGTGCCTGTTTTTACAATGGGAGATAAAAACAATCCAGTAGATATTGCAAAGGCAGCTATTGAACATGGTAAGAAAAACAATCATGATTGTATTATTATAGATACTGCAGGTAGACTCCATATTGATGAAGAATTAATGAGTGAATTGAAAGGTATTCATGATGTAGTAAATCCAGAGGAAGTTTTGTTAGTAGTTGATGCAATGACAGGTCAAGATGCAGTTAATGTTGCTGAAACATTTAATGAAAGACTTGAAATTACTGGTGTAGTATTAACTAAATTAGATGGTGATGCTAGAGGCGGGGCAGCTTTATCTATTAGGGCTGTTACAGAAAAGCCTATTAAGTTTGTCGGTATGGGTGAAAAACTTAATCAACTAGAACCATTCCATCCAGATAGAATGGCCTCTCGAATATTGGGCATGGGAGATGTGCTAAGTTTAATCGAAAAGGCGCAAAACTCTATGAATGAGGAAAAAGCTTTAGAAATGGAGAGGAAGATACGTTCACAACAGTTTACTTTAGATGATTTTCTAGACCAATTAGAGGAGATGAAAAATTTAGGACCTTTGGATGAATTAATAGGTATGATACCTGGTATTAATTCCAAAGCTCTTAAGGGTTTTGATGTAAATGACAAGGATATACTACGAATACAAGCTATTATACAATCTATGACTTTAGAAGAAAGGCAAAATCCAACTATCATCGATAGTAGTAGGAGAAAAAGGATAGCAAAGGGTAGTGGAACAGCTGTACAGGATGTAAACAAACTTTTAAAGCAATTTAAAGAATCCAAGAAGATGATGAAAAAATTTACTGATATGGAAAAAACCATGAAGAAAAAAGGGAAATTTGGA
>JAAZMG010000013.1 GCA_012798935.1 Tissierellia bacterium
GATAATGCCAAGACACTTCTTTTCCAAAGTTTAATTCAATTATTCTAAGGGATAACTATGCCTATTTTTAAGATTTTATTCATCTTTAATGAATTTCTTATCTTTTTATCTCTTTTTCTATGGTTTTTTATCTTTAAATCAATTTATTTAGTCCCTTTATTCTAGGAACTTGTTCTAATTTTACCTATTTTCACATCCCACATAACCTTTAAGGGGTAGAAGTTTCCATTTTGCCCAAAATACTGATAACTAAATACTAGGAGGTTATGTTATGGATGAAAACTTAAGACAAAGTGTTGCTCTTTTTAGGTATTCTTTAATTGCTCCTTTAGTTACTGAGACCTTTACCCAAGCTACGGCTAAAGAATATTTAGAAGAGGTATCTGCTAAAGAATATACTACCCCTTTGGGTAACAGGGAATATGCTCCCGCTACTATTAAGGAATGGCTTCGTCTTTACAGGCGTTTTGGTATCGATGGACTTTACCCTAAGATACGTTCTGATAAGGGTAAGTCTAGAAATTTACCTGATGATGCTAAGGAGTTTATTGTGTCTACTAAATTAAATTCTCCTAAAAGAAGTGCCAAATCCATTTATCAAGAGCTAATTGCTAAGGGTTATGTAAATTATGATGAAATATCTTTATCCACCGTTCAAAGATTTATTTCCAAATCTAATATTTCATCTAAAGAACTTGAAGGTGTGCAAAGACTTGCTTTTGAATTTGAATTTCCTAATGAATGTTGGCAATCCGACATTTCTGTCGGACCTTACCTTAATATCGGTGGCAAAAAGCATAAGACTTATATTGTTGCAATATTAGATGATTCTAGCCGCCTTATTATTCATGCTGAAGCTTTCTTTAAGGATAATCTGTTGTCTCTTTTATCTGTGTTTAAAAAGGCTATTTCTAAAAGAGGTATCCCTAAGAAATTATTTGTTGATAATGGTAAGGTTTACAAGAGTAATCAGATGCAATTTATTTGTGCTAACCTTGGTACTATTCTATCTTTCGCTCGCCCATACTCTCCAGAATCAAAAGGCAAAATTGAAAGATGGTTTAGAACTCTTCAGGATCAATGGATGAATGTTATCAATTGGAATGATTTTTCTTCCCTAGAGGAACTAAATTCCTCTTTGTTTAAATATGTTGAGGAGGATTACAATTCTAAGGTTCATTCCTCTACCCATGAAAAACCTATTGATAAATTTATTCGTCATATTGATTTAATTAAATTTATCCCTACGAAACAGGAGATTGATTATATTTTTCTCTATAGGGTTACTCGTAGAGTTAAGAAGGATTCTACTATTTCTATACAAAATATCCTCTTTGAGATTCCTCAAAAGTATGTGGGAGATACTATTAATATTAGGTATGATCCTACAAGTATGGATAAAGCCTATGTCTTCTCTGATGATAATCTTTTACTTGATACAATTTATCCTGTCAAAAAGATTGATAACTCTAAAATCAGAAGAGAGAATAATTTTAAAAGTGTTGATTTCTCTTCTTTTAACCCTAGTGATAAAGAAAACGAAAGGAGTATGAATTAGTATGTATAAAGCTTTTTATGGTTTATCTAGTGACCCATTTCTAAAATCTATTGAAACTAAAGACCATTTTAAATCTCAAGATTTTAATAATGCCTTAAGCAGACTAGAGTTTTTAAAAAATACTAAGGGTTTTGGTTTAATTACTGGAGAGCCTGGTGTTAGTAAATCATTTCTTCTCAGATATTTCGTAGATTCTTTGAATACCAATCTTTTTAAACCCGTATACATTCCAATTTCCACTTTAACTGTTATGGATTTTTACAGAGCCTTATGTAGTGGACTTGGGATAATTCCAGCCCATAAAAAGGTTCTTA
>JAAZMG010000129.1 GCA_012798935.1 Tissierellia bacterium
CCAGGGGATGTAGAACAAAATAAAGATTTTATAACATATCTTATTAAAATTGCTAAAGGAATAGATGATAATATAATATCAAGTGATAATTAATGGCAAAAATGGTGGAATGACCTTTAAGTCATTCCCTAATATTTTTCCTTGAATTATTTCTTATTTCCAATACGCTATCGTGTACAATATCATACATGGACTCAACACCAGATTCTGAAGCTTCAAAGCTATATGCATTATTCATGTCAATTCCAATATTATTAGCTTCCTTTGCAGTATCAATATTTGCACCAAGAAATATGAATTCCCAATCATGTTTTTCCTGTTGATGTTGTATAAGTTGTTTTATATTTTCATAAGTAAATTCACGGCTTGAATTTTCCATACCATCTGTTGTTATAATAAATATAATTTTGCCTGGTCGTTCATCTTCACTTGTTTTTGATAATCTATAATTTACATCTATGATAGTCTTTCCTACTGCATCTAGTAGCGCAGTACTTCCTCTTACATAATACTCCTTATCTGTTAGTTTTACTTTGTTAATATCTACACCATTCCATAGTATTTCATATTTATCATCAAATAGAACTGTTGTTACAATGGCTTTTCCTTCTAATTGTTTTTGTTTATCAATAAAAGCATTAAATCCCCCAATTGTATCACTTTCAAGTCCAGCCATGGATCCACTTCTATCTAGTAGGAAAATAATTTCTGTTAAATCCATATTCATACTTATCATCCTTTCAGTTTTCTTATATGATATGGTATAATATTACCAAAACATATCCATTATTTGGTCGCTTAACAAGCGACATTTAGGGGGGAGGTTTATGTTTGATAAAAAACTTTTAATAGAATTGCAGGAATATATAGATATCCATGTGAAAGAAGATATAATTGAATATTGTGATGTAATATATCCTGAAAAAACTTTTTACGAAGAAATACATAAAGATCAATTAAAGGATTTTATAAAAAACAAACGTAAACCCAAATTTAATCAAGTACTATTTAGTTTTATTGATAAAAAAGGTGAAAGTGACTCGGAAGTTTATAAAAGAGCAGGAATTGATCGTAGACACTTTTCAAAAATACGTTCCGATCCTAATTATTGTATTGGAAAAAATTCAGCTATTGCTCTTGCATTAGCTCTTGAATTAAATATAGAACAAACAGATGAACTATTAAGTGCTGCTGGTTATACTTTATCTGATAGTGATATATTTGATTTAGTAATTCAATTTTGTATAGAGAGAAAAATATATAATATATATGATGTCAATCAAGCTTTAGACTATTTTAGTTTAAAGCCATTGATTGGAGTATCAGAATAGTCAATTATTAAAAAGGAGGTATATATGATGGATGTTTTATCTGCAATACAAGGAAGGAGAAGTATAAGAAAATATAAGGATAAACCTGTAGAGGAAGAAAAATTACAAAAAATATTGGAAGCTGCTAGGCTTTCTCCCTCGGCAAGGAATCAGCAAAACTGGAAATTCATTGTTGTAAGAAACCCAGAAACAAGAGAAAAGCTTACTAATGAAGCCATAGGTCAGCCCTTTGTTGGAGAAGCTCCAATAATTTTAGTTTGCTGTGGTACGGATCCAGAATCTATAATGAAATGTGGCCAACCCCGATATACTGTTGATTTATCCATTGCCACTGCATATATGATATTGGAAGCTTATGAATTAGGACTAGGTACCTGTTGGCTTGGCAGTTTTGATGAAAACAAGGTAAAAGAAATATTAGATATTCCAGAAAAGGTAAGAGTAGTTTCCATAACTCCACTAGGATATCCTGATGAATCACCTGCTCAAAAACCAAGAAAAGACCTAGATGAGATTGTTAGTTATGATAAATATGAGTAGTATATATTTATGATTAATACAAATAAGCTATAGATCTAGAAAGGGGAACAGTATATGATAAAGAATTTGAAAGGGATAAAACCAAATATTCATGAAGATACTTTTATAGCAGAAAGTGCCTTAGTAATTGGAGCTATAATATTAAATAAAGCAGTTATTGGAGACAATTGTATAATTGGGGCAGGAGCCGTAATAACTGAAGAAAAAATAATCCCTCCAAATTCTTTAGTATTAGGAGTACCAGGAAAGGTAGTTAGGCAGGTGACAGAAGAAGAAATCAAAGCTGTGAAAGATAATGCTATAAGATATTATGAATTATATAAAAAATATTATGTTACTTTTTAAGTATAGCTGAGAAATAAATGATTGTATAGTTAAGGTAAAAGAAATTCTACAAACATTGTACAATGTTTGTAGAATTTTTCGTTTACTTGAAGCATTTATGGTATAGTGAAAAGGAGGGAAAAGGAAAGGTTTGTAAGATAATTAAAAACTTTAAATTTACAAACCTGACATATTGACAAGGGAACGATTGTTCGATAAAATTTGATTAAATATATATTGCCATAAATTATAGATGTATATAACAAAGTATGATATTTTAATATAAGATAGTATATTTAATTGGATGTTAGAAAAGAGGGATTATATTGAAACAAGAAACTAGAATAGGGTTAAAACCTGTTGTAAAATGGGCTGGCGGTAAAAGACAATTATTATCAATAATAGATAAAAACCTACCAATAGAATTAAAAAAAGGTGAAATAAAAACATACATAGAGCCATTTTTAGGTGGTGGTGCCATGTTTTTCCATATTGTTCAAAATTATAATGTAGAAAAAGTAATACTAAACGATATTAATAAGGAATTAATGAATGTTTATAGGGTAATACGAGATGATGTAAATAGTTTAATAAAGTATTTAAAAAATGTTGAAGACGAATATTTATATCTTAATGATGAGAATAGAAAAAAATATTTTTATAATAAAAGACAAGATTACAATATGAACAAAAAGGAAGATGTAGAAACAGCTGGAAAGTTTATTTTTTTAAATAGGACTTGCTTTAATGGATTATATAGAGTGAACAAAAAAGGAGAGTTTAATGTACCATATGGTAGATATAAAAATCCTACAATTTTAGATGAAGTAAACTTAACAAATGTATCTCTTGTACTAAAGGATGTAAAATTATATAGCGTTGATTTTGAAAATATTAAAAAGTATGTAGATGATAAAACATTTGTATATTTTGACCCACCCTATAGGCCATTAGATGCTACATCAAATTTTACATCTTATAGTAGAAGTCAGTTTAATGATGATGAGCAAAAAAGATTAAAGAATTTTTATGAGAAATTAGATAAAAAAGGAGCAAAGTTACTACTTAGCAACTCTGATCCTAAAAACACAGATGTAAATGATGATTTTTTCGATAAACTTTATAGGGATTATAATATTAAAAGAGTTTTTGCAAACAGAATGATAAATTCAAATGGAAATAATAGAGGTAAGGTTACTGAGTTGTTGATATCTAATTATTAGGGAGGATTCTATTGATATTTTTGGAAACATATAGAAGACTTGGGTTAGTAGATGAAAATAATATTTTTGAATATTTAATAAGTACATTAAAGGATTCTAATCAGACATTTGATTATTTTGTAGATTGGGGTACAGTATTTAATAATGTTGGAGAAATTGAAAAACAATTAAATATTTTAAACTATCTAATTGGGAAAGAAAATATAAAAGATGAATTTGGATTGCTTATAAAAGAATATCCTGAAATAGTAAATGTAATTCCAGTGCTTTTAGCAATAAGAGCAAAAAGTTTAAAAGTACTAATTGATTATAAACAAAAAGATTGGGTTTATAAGGAATACTTTTTCAGAAAGAAGTCTAAGTATTCTGATGAAGAAATTGATGATATTATAGAATTTTGTCAGCTTTCGGGATTTTTAAAATTGTTTAAGAAGAAAAAAATAAAAAATCTAGTTGATTATTGTATTGGGATGGAAGTTGGAATAGGGACTAATGGCAGGAAAAATAGAAGTGGAGATATTATGGAAGGGATAATGGATTGGCATGTAAAAAATACTTGTGATAAATTAAATTTACAATACATAAAACATGGAAATAAAATGGATACAATGAAAAATTGGGGGATTAATTTACCAATAGATGAGGCAAATAGAATACATGATTTTATAATAAACAGGGATGGGAAATTGGTTATAATTGAAACTAATTTCTATTCTGCATCAGGCTCTAAATTGAAGGCAACTGTTGGCGAATATCAAGAACTTTATAAATTTTTAAAAGATAAGGAGGAAATAGATTCTTTTATTTGGATAACTGATGGAATTGGTTGGGAAACTACTCAGAGCTCTTTGAAGGAGGCATTTGGTATATTGGATTATTTATTTAATATTAAATTAGTTTCTGAAGGTGCATTAGAAGAAGTCTTAAAGTAGGGGGATGTAAGTGGAAAATAAAGTTATATATGGTCATTGTAACCATAAAATAATAAGAAGCAAATATTTCAATCATCTTGAAACATATCATTTAGATGAATATTTAAAAACCGTAGATAGAATTATTAGAATGAATAATGAAGGATATACTATTTTTGAAATAGCAGAAAAAACCAATACTACTAGTAATGTAGTTTTAAGTAGACTAAAAGAACTTAAAAATAGAGGTTATGAAATTAAAGAACCATTAAAAGTTTCAATTTTGGAACCTAAAGACTTTAAACTAAATGCAACTACTTTGTGGAGTTTCCCAGTGATGGGAATCGTGGTGATTTGTCTTTATTATACATAAAAGAATTTTTAAAGGCAATGGAGGATGTAGCTGCTGAATCCTATAGAGTATTAAAAAGAAATAAATATTGTGCAATACTTATAGGAGATACTCGCAGGAATAAACATGTGGAAAGATATATAGGGAGCTAGGATTAAAAGATAAATTAGAAGATATGACTTTAGATGAAAAAATCAAACTATTAGCTACAGATGGTATGTTGGTGAAAAGGCCTATTTTAGTAGGTGAAGGCCTTGTTTTAGTAGGATTTAAAAAAGAAGAATGGGATAGGAGTATATTAAATGAAGATTAATTTTGCTAAGACATAGGAGTCAATTCAAACCGTCTTCCTTTTTTTGGAGCATTTAGTGTAAAAAGAAGGACTTTAGTGAAAAATGTATCAAAGACAATTTATATTATCTGCACCTTGGAGGGAAAACATCAATATGATTATTAAATTAATACAACCAAAAATGATGATGAGACCAATGGATACTCGACTTAAAACTAGAATGGCTCCATCACTTGCATTATTGACAATAGCAAACATATTCCATAAAGAACATAAAGTTATAATTGAAAATGAAAACATCGAAGATATTAATTTTAACGAGGTGGTAGACATTGTAGGCATTACTGTTACAGTTGATGTTTTTTCTCGTGCAACGGAAATTGCAAAGGTCTACCAAAGTAAAGGGATTCCAGTTGTAGCAGGTGGCATACATATTACCGCATTTCCTGAAGAGGCAAAAAAGTACTTCGACGTTATAGCGGTTGGATTAGCAGAGAAAACATGGACTGATATTATTGGGGATTTTCAGGATGGAAAACTGAAAAGAACATATTGGTGCAATCACGAAATAACAGGAAGTGAGATTGCTTCGCCAGGATATCATTTGATTGATACTAAAAAGTACTTATACTGCAATATTATCAGTACAAGTAGAGGATGCCCATTTCGGTGTGATTTTTGTTACAATAGCTGTGATGCTTATAAAACATTATATATTAACAGACCAATTAAAGATGTAATTGCAGATATAAAAACAATAGGTAAGCGACATGTAATGTTTATAGATGACAATTTCATTGGTAATCCTAAATGGACATTGGAATTTGTTAGAGCTATTAGACCAATGGGATTGAAATGGAATGCAGCAGTTTCAGCAAATATAGTCGATATGCTTGATTTGCTGGACGAAATGGCTATTTCAGGATGTGAAAGTTTATTTATTGGGTTTGAAAGCTTGAATGAAAATGCTATAAAAAACGTCCATAAAAGTCAGAACAATATTCAAAAGTATGAGATCTTGGTTGAAGAAATTCACAAGCGGGGAATAATGATTAACGCCAGTTTTGTTTTTGGCCTTGATGACGACGATGTTACTACATTTCAAACTACGCTAGATTGGATTATAAAAAACAAAATAGAAACGGTTACATCTCATATACTTACACCCTATCCTGGAACTAAAGTTTATGATGAGTTCGTCAAAAATGGAAGGATCATAGACTTTGATTTTTCAAAATATAATACTGCAAATGTTGTATTTAAGCCAAAAAATATGACTCCCGAGGAACTTTATAATGGATACATATGGATTTATAAACAAATTTACTCCACAAAAAATATATTTAAAAGGATGCCAAAGTCACGTAAACAACGAATACCATATTTTTTATTTAACTTTCTATACCGCAAATTTGGAAAAATGAGTGAAAGATTATGTGAATTGATTACTTATGAGCGTGTTGGCAAAATTGCAGAAAAACTTTCCTACCATTTATAAAAATGAAAAATGAATAAGTGGATATTATTGAAAAGTGTAAGTATATATTGATGGAATATGAAAATATAATCTTTGCCTATATCTTTGGATCATATGTTCAAAGGAAGATAGGAACAGACAGCGATATAGATATTGCAATATATTTGGAAAATAAGATGGATGCAGAAACATATCTCGAAATCAAGACTAGTTTCAATATTCCATCTGACCAAATAAAGGAGGATGTCAAAATTCATAATTATTGGAATAATATTTATATTTTATGTCAAAGAAAGCCTCTTATGATATAATTATATAAACATCAGAAAAGGGAGGCTTTTAAAATGGGAAAGGTAATTCCAAATAGAGAGCAGGCTTATGAATTATTAAAAAAATATAATAAAAGTGAAAGTCTGATAAATCATGCTTTAGCAGTTGAGTCGGTTATGCTGCATTTTGCAGAAAAACTTGGGGAAGAAGATAAAGAAAAGTGGGGAATTATAGGGTTGGTTCATGATCTGGATTATGAAATGTATCCAGAGGAGCATTGTAAAAAGACAGAGGAGATATTAACAGAAGAAAATTGGCCTGAAGATTATATTAGAGCAATAGTGAGCCATGGATGGAAGATGTGTTCTGATGTTGAACCTGTAGAGACAATGGAAAAAGTGCTCTATACCATTGATGAATTGACAGGCTTGATACATGCTAATGCTTTAATGCGTCCTACTGGAATTTCTGGTATGAAGGTAAAGTCAGTAAAGAAAAAGTGGAAGGACAAATCCTTTGCTGCAGGAGTTAATAGAGAGGTTATTGCAGAAGGGGCAGAAATGCTTGGAATGGACTTAAGCAAAGTAATTGAAGAGACAATAAAGGGTATGGAGAAGGTTGCAGAAGAAATTGGAATAAAAAAATAATAGAAACCTCAGAATTTATCTCTGAGGTTTCTATTATTTTTTAACTTTGTGTCAAGTATATTGAATATTGCAAAAAGGCTAAATAATCAATTTAAGACATATTGTATTTTATTATTGATATGATATAATTTAATTGATGGACGTTTTAATGCACAAAATGAACGTTGATAAATCGGAGATGATATATTTTGGAAAATATAAGCATTATAATAGCTAATAATCTAAAAGAGATAAGGAAGAATCGTAGGCTTAGTCTGGATAAACTATCTGATATTACAGGTGTGAGTAAAAGTATGCTTGGACAGATTGAACGAGGGGAATCAAATCCTACTATTCAAACTGTGTGGAAAATAGCTAAAGGATTAAAAATTTCATTAACATCCCTTATAGTACTAAAGAAGCCAGATATACTGCTTGTAAGGGAAGAACATATTTCACCTATAGTAGCAGATGAAGGAAAGTTTAAAATATATCCAGTATTTCCTTTTGACGATAGAAAAAGATTTGAGATATTGAGCATAGAAATACATCCAGGTTCTTCTTCTATCTCAGAACCTCATGAAAAAAATACAGAAGAGTATATTACAGTATATAAAGGTGAACTTACCGTAAAAATAGGGCAAGAAGAATATATAATAAAATCAGGAGATTCTATAAAGTATTTTGCAGATCAAGAACATTCCTACCATAATTTCAGCAAAAATATTACCAAAATGTCCATGGTAATCTATTATCCAAACAATTAGGAGGGAATAGAAATGAGCGAAACTTTAAGAATTGAAAAAGCTAGACAAGAGTATATAAATTCAAAACCGTCTATTTGTTATGAAAGGGCAAGAATTTGGACAGAGTCTCATAAAGAAACTGA
>JAAZMG010000130.1 GCA_012798935.1 Tissierellia bacterium
AATATATTAAAGCAACCAATAAGAATTAAAGTAGCATAAAAAGTAAACTGATAGACTATTAAGTCTTACAGCTTAGAGGCGACTTGGGCACGCCCTGTTGTTTACAACTGAATCCTGCGACTTTAGTTGTGGGAGGTTCAATATACTAAATTCGTATATGATTGTCCAAAACAACTAAAAGAATAAATATATTGGGATTAGCTTAAAACAATGTTTAAGCATTTCATAGTATTTTGTTATAATATATAAAGAATAAGGGACAGTATACTATAAAAGAAGGAGATTATTATGTCAAAAATAAAAACAAATGCAATGCGAATTCTTGATAGTCATAATATAGATTATAAAATAATAACTTATGATAATAAAGATGGAAAGATAGATGGAATTTCTGTTGCTAAGAAAATAGGAAAGGATCTAAAATCTGTATTTAAAACTTTAGTAGCTCAGGGGAATAGTGGAGATATATATGTATTTATAATACCGGTAGCAGAAGAATTAGATCTCAAAAAGGCTGCAAAAATAACAAAAGAAAAAAAGGTGGAGATGATTCATGTAAAAGAAATAACTAAACATACTGGATATATTCGTGGAGGTTGTTCTCCTATAGGAATGAAAAGGGATTATCCAACCTTTATAGATGAATCTGCTTCTACTCTAGACACTATAGTTGTTAGTGGTGGAAAAATAGGAGTTCAGATTGAGTTAACTGTAGAGGAATTGCAAAAAGCAACTAAAGCTGTATTATGTCAATTAGTAAAATGAATAATTTTATAAAAAGGGAAAAACATAACCTAGTAAAATAGTCTAGTTTCTAAAAATTAGACTATTTTGTTTTTTAAGATTTATATAAATGGGTATTGGAATATTAGGCAATCGAAATAATATACTAGCAAATAAGTAATATTATGGAGGGGGATTTCTAAAATGGATTACAATAAACAGGTAGGAGAAATAGCTAATTACTTTAAAGCTAATGAAAAAGATTACAAAGATTTTAAAATGGGAATAGAATGTGAACATTTTATAATAGATAAAAATAGTTTAGAAACTATTTCTTATTATGGAGAAGGAGGTGTGGAAGAAACTTTAAAGGAACTAGAATTAAATGGTTGGGAAGGCGATTACGAAGGGAAATACTTGCTTGGTTTAAGTAACAATAATAAGGTGATAACTCTTGAACCAGGAAGTCAGTTAGAATTTAGTGTAAAACCTCAACGAAATATAGGGGATATAGAGAAAGAATATTTGAACTTTTTAAAAGAAATAATACCTATCTTAGAAAGAAAAAATCAGGCATTAATTGCAGTTGGTTATCATCCAAAAACTAAGATTGATGATATTAAAATTTTACCAAAGAAACGATATGATTATATGTTTGAATACTTTAAAGACAAAGGAACCCATGCCCACAATATGATGAAAGGAACAGCTTCTCTACAATTAGCATTTGACTTTAGTTCCGAAGAAGATTATATTAAAAAATTTAAAATAGCTAGTGCTCTTTCACCAATTATGTATGCTATGTTTGATAATGCCTTTTATTTTGAGGGGGAAAAGTGGAATAAGCATAATTTAAGAAGTTATATATGGGAAAATTGCGATGAGGATAGATCTGGCATAGTAAAGGGTACTTTTGATAAGGATTTTGGATATGAAAAATATGCAGAATATATATTAAATAGCCCACCAATTTTTATTGATAATGGGAAGGATGTGTATTTTACAGGGGATAAAACCTATAAAGAGATATTTAATCCAGATGATTATTTTATTGAAGAATTAGAGCATGTACTAACTATGGTTTTTCCAGATGTAAGAACTAAAAAATATGTAGAAATACGTATGATGGATGCAGTACCTTATCCTTTAAATTTAGCAGTAACAGCTTTATGGAAGGGTATATTATATGATGAAAATAATTTAAATATGGTTTACGGCTATGTTAAAGATATAGATATGGAAGATATAAATAAGTCGAAAGCTGATATTGCCGAGAAAGGTTTAGATGGAAAGCTAAGAGATAAAACTATCTATGAAATAGGAAAATGGATTGTAGATACTTCAAAGGCTGGTTTAAAGAATAGTGAAATTAAGTATATTTTGCCCTTAGAAGAGATGATAAAAAATAAAATTAACCCATATGGAATGATTGAAGAAAAGGACCATTTAGGGAAAAGTGAAGCATTAAAGGGTTGTATACTAAATAATCTAGTAGAGGTGTATTAAGGTGAATGGAATAAGTTTAACTGAGGAATATATTAATATAGTCAAGGAAGACCAAAACAAATATTATGAAGATTATAAAAAGGCTGTAGAAAAGGTGGCAAATTCTAATGCAAAATACAAAGGTAAACCAGTACCTTTTTTATATCAACCTATGTTCTTTACAGAGCAAGATATTGAAAACTTTATTAGGATAGGAAACACTCTAATTTCCATAGCCAACAAAGTGACTGGAAAGTATATAGAGTCACCTAGATACAGGGAAAAATTTAGATATCCAAAATTGTTAGAAGAACTTATATTAGTAGATTCAGGTTATGATATGAATATTCCTATAGGTAGGTTTGATATTTTTTATTATGGTAATGATAAATTTAAATTCATTGAGGTAAATACAGATGGTTCATCAGGTATGAATGAGGATAATATTTTAGCAAAGGTATTATTAGAAACAGAATCTATGAAAAAGATGAAGGAAAAGTACAATATCACCTATTTTGAATTAGTTGATAAGTGGGTAGAGGAGTGTATAAAAACCTATAATAAATTTGATAAGAAGGTTGAAAAACCTAATATAGCAATTGTAGACTTTAAAGAAAGTGGCATAACTGCGGAATTTGAAGAATTCAAGAAAGCTTATATTAAAAAAGGATATAGGGCAGAAATTGTAGATCCTAGGGATTTAAAATATATAGATGGTAGTTTATATTTTAACGAAATGAAAATAGATTTAATCTATAGGAGAATAGTCACTGTAGAGTTTATAGAGAAAAGCAAAGAAATACCAGATTTAATAAATGCTTATATAGATGGAGCTGTTTGTGTAGTTGGTTCTCTTAAGTCTCAAATAATGCATAACAAAATTATATTTAAGATACTTCATGATAGGGAAACTTTAGAGTTTTTAACAGAAGAGGAAACAAAGTTTATCAAAGATCATATACCCTATACGGAAGAATTTTCAGGGGATAGAAAAGTATTTGATGAAGTGCTAAACAATAAAGATAAATATATAATAAAACCCGTAGATTCTTTTGCCTCTCAAGGAGTTTATGCAGGAGTAGATTTGACACAAGATGAATGGAAAGAGGTTTTAGGCAAATCCTGGAATCAAGATTGTTTGTTTCAAGAGTTCATCCAACCTCCTGTTAGACCCTTTGTTCAATTTAAAAAAGGAGGGCTAAAAATAGAAGACTTTAAATTAAATATAGGAGCTTTTATGTATAATGAAACCTTTGCAGGTCTTTATACTAGAATAAGTAAGGATAATATTATATTTGGAAGGGAAGGATATTATTCTATTCCAAATATGTTGGTTAAAGAAAAATAGCAAAGAATAATAAAAAGACTTCTACTATTTTTCTTGTATAGGCTGTTTTAATGGGTGATTTTATATTATTCTTACCATACTATATTATATAAGGCATTTAAAATTTTATCCTAATCAATAGGCTAAATCTAACGGCTAGGACTTAATACAATTAAATGTCTTTTTTGTGTTTTTTTAACACAAGGAATTTCAAATTCCATAGGTTTCATCGTGTTGACAAATAAGGCAAAATACATTAATATTAAGATTATATTGAGGACTATATTATCATAAAAAATTTATATAAAAATAGGCAAAAAAATCGAAAACATCATATAAAACATCTACAGAAAAAGAACAGACAGCATATATAATCACTAGCTGTCTCTTTTTATAACGCATAAGGGAATAAAGGTTTCAAATAGGATTTTTTAATTTAACATAGAGGCCTTTTTCTATTAGATGATAAAAGGAGGGTAAAAATGGAATTCGAATTTGATTGGGAAGCAAATGAAGAAAAGGTTAAAGAGCTTAAAATTTTCATGGAGGAAAATAAAAGAAAAAAAGGCGCATTAATAGCAGTATTACATGAAGCACAAGATTTATTTGGATATCTTCCTATTGAAATCCAAAAGATGATATCGGAAGAACTAAAGGTTCCTTTATCTGAAATTTATGGAGTGGCTACTTTCTATTCTCACTTTTCGCTAATTCCAAAGGGAGAATATAAAATAGGTGTATGTTTAGGAACTGCGTGCTATGTAAAAGGGGCTCAGGAGATATTGGACAAGGTAGAAAAAACCTTAGGAATAACTGTAGGACAAACTACTCCAGATAGAAAATTTTCTATCAGTGCAACTAGATGTTTAGGAGCTTGTGGTTTAGCTCCAGTATTGATGATAAATGGGGATGTATATGGTAGACTTAAGCCAGGGGACGTAGAAGAAATATTAAACAAGTATAGGTAAATAAGGGGGTGTAAACATGATAACTATTCAAGAATTAAATGAAATTAAACAAAAAACATTAGAAAATATGAAATTAAGGTTACAAGAAGATAGTGGAAAGGGTTTACATGGTAAACATGTTTTAATATGTGGAGGACCTGGTTGTCATTCTTCCAATGCAGAAGGTATCAAAAAAGCATTTAAAGAAAAAATAAAAGAAAAAGGATTAGATAAAGAAATAAAAGTTAGTTTGGCAGGGTGTTTTGGTCTATGTGAAACTGGGCCTAATGTAGAGATATATCCTGATGGCATATTTTATGCCCATATAAAAATAGAAGATATTGATGAGATTGTAGAAAATCACTTATGTAAAGGGAAAATAGTAGAAAGACTTCTATATGAAGGATCCCTTAAAGATGGAAAAATTAAACAAGTGTCGGAAGTTGATTTTTACAATAAGCAGAAAAAAATAGCATTAAGAAATTGCGGAATAATCGACTACGAAAGCATAGATGAATATATAGCCCTTGATGGATATCAAGCATTAGCAAAAGTTGTAATGGAAATGACTCAACAGGAAGTTATTGATATTGTTAAGGCTTCAAATTTAAGAGGTAGAGGTGGTGCTGGATTCCCTACAGGAAGAAAATGGGAGACAGCTTATGAATATAAGGCAAATAAAAAATACGTAATATGCAATGCTGATGAAGGAGATCCAGGTGCATTTATGGACAGATCTATTCTTGAAGGAGACCCTCATTCAGTATTGGAGGCTATGGCTATAGCTGGTTATGCAATAGGCTCTGATCAAGGATATATATATGTAAGGGCTGAATACCCTATAGCAGTACGTAGACTTCAAATAGCTATAGCACAAGCTAAAGAAAAAGGTTTATTAGGTAAGAATATATTTGGAACAGACTTTAGTTTTGATATAGAATTAAGACTTGGAGCAGGAGCTTTTGTGTGTGGTGAAGGAACAGCATTAATGGAATCCATTGAAGGCAGAAGGGGTATGCCAAGAACTAAGATATACAGAACTGCCCATAGAGGATTATGGCAAAAACCAACTATAATAAACAATGTGGAAACCTTTGCAAATGTTCCTGCAATTATTCAAAATGGAGTAGAGTGGTTTAAAAACATAGGTACAGAAGACTCTCCAGGTACTAAAGTATTTGCATTAGGTGGAAAGATAAAGAATACAGGACTTATAGAAGTACCTATGGGGGTTACATTAAGAGAAATAATCTTTGATATAGGTGGCGGAATACCTAATGGTAAAAAATTTAAGGCAGTTCAAACGGGAGGGCCTTCAGGAGGATGTATACCAGAAGAACATTTAGATACTCCTGTTGATTTTGGATCCTTAGGAAGACTTGGTTCAATAATGGGTTCCGGTGGAATGATTGTACTAGATGAAGACGATTGTATGGTTGATATTGCGAGGTTCTTTTTAGATTTTACAGTTGAAGAATCCTGTGGAAAGTGTGTTCCTTGTAGAGAGGGAACTAAGAGGATGTTAGAAATCTTAGAAAGAATAACTAAAGGGGAGGGTACTCCAGAGGATATAGATAGGCTTGAATCTTTAGCTGAAACTATAACTAATGGATCCCTATGCGGATTAGGACAAACAGCTGCAAATCCAGTAACATCAACTTTAAAATATTTTAGGGACGAATATGAGGCTCATGTATATGAAAAAAGATGTCCTGCAGGTTCATGCCAATCCCTTTTAGAATTTTTTATTACAGAGGATTGTATAGGTTGTACTAAATGTGCTAGGAATTGCCCTGTTTCATGTATAAGTGGGAAGGTAAAGGAGAGACATGTTATAGATACGGAAAAATGTATAAAATGTGGAACATGTATGGAAGTGTGCCCAACAGGTGCAGTAATTAAGAAATAGAAATAGGGGGATTATGATGGCGAATGTAACTTTTACTATAGATGGTCAAAAGGTAACAGTACCTAGTGACTATAATATTATTGAAGCAGCTAAAACAGTAGGTATAGATATACCAGCTTTATGTTATGATCCTAATTTAGAAGTAGTAGGGGCTTGCAGATTGTGTTTGGTTGAAATTGAAGGTAGTAGAAAACTACAAACTTCTTGCTCTACAAAGGTAAAAGAAGGAATGGTAGTTCATACTGAATCGGAAAAAGTAGTAAAATTAAGAAAAGAAATACTACAATTATTACTTGATAATCATCCTAATGATTGTTTAACTTGTCAAAAAGCTGGCGAATGTTTACTCCAAAGATATGCTTATAGATATGATATTAAATTTAGGGAACATGATGGTGCAAGACGACCAAATTTAGTAGATACATCCAGTCCTTATATATTAAAAGATGATAGTAAATGCATACTATGTGGTAAATGTGTTAGAACCTGTAATCAGGTACTTGATAGAAAAGTGCTTTCATTTGGAGGTAGAGGCTTTGATACTAGAATAGTTGCAGATGCTAATTTTTCACTAGAAGAATCTACCTGTGTATCTTGTAACAGATGTGTTACAGTATGTCCAGTTGGTGCCCTTGTAGATAAAAGGCTTTTGGGCAAAACAAGGGTATGGGATGGTGAAATCAAGGGTGTTAAGTGTAAAGCTTGTGATTATGGTTGTAATTTTGAAGTCTTATCCAAGAAAGGTAAGAATATAGCTGTGAGGGCTAAGGCTCCTTCAGAAGGAAGGCCTTTATGTTTAAAGGGAAGGCTTACTACAGAGTTAATGTATTTAGATGAACCAGAAACCCCTTATAAAAAAGAGGATGGAAAGTTCCAGGAAGCTACTTGGAAAGAGGCTTTAGGTTTAGAGGGTGTGTTTGAAAAAATATTATCAGATGAAAATGATAAAAAGTAAGTTGGGAGTTGAAAAATAATGGTTCAAATAAGGATAAATGGTATAGATAGGGAAGTAGATGATAATATTACTGTACTTGAAGCCTGTAGAGGTTTAGGGATAGATATACCTACTTTATGCCATGATGAAAGATTAGAACCTTCTGCAGCTTGTAGGTTATGTGTAGTAGAGGTTAAGGGTAAGAAAAATCTTATGACTTCATGTTCACTTAAGGTGGCTGA
>JAAZMG010000131.1 GCA_012798935.1 Tissierellia bacterium
CTCCTGCAGTTTCTCTAGCTTTATTTTCAGGATAATTTACCAAAGCAAAATCACCATATCCTAATATTGCCATTATAGTAGCTGGATATATATGGCTACCATCAATAAAAATAATGAAGGGAACAGGCCAAAACCTGTTCATGGTAAATCCTCCTATTATTTCCCCTTGTTTTTCCATGAAAATCGGTATCTTACCTTTTGTACCATCTACTAATATTAAAAAGCTCTCTACTAAATGTAATACTCCTACTAATGCCATTATTCCCGATACATTTATATTAGAATATCCAAATATAAGACTCAATAGGGAAATAATTCCGCCTGCATATGAAAAACATATAAATCTAGAATTAATCATAGATAATAATATTGCTAGAGGTAATATAAAGTAAAAATCTTCTGGATTAATTACAGTTCCAAGATAAATAAATATTACACTACCTAAAATACCACCAATCAACCCGAATAAAGTAGATGTTAATACATTATAAAAAGGTGACTTTTTACTTCTTCCTAAAATTCTCTTTTCCATTTCTCCTATTTTTCTATACTGAAAAAAGATAATCCCAATCACAATCCAAAAAAAAGGAGACTTTAGTGTGTGAAAAATACTGTATATTGAGTTATATACAATTTGAAAAAAACCATACATACTTAATTCTCCCCACTTTTTAGATTCTTAAATTTACTCAATCATTTCTTTCATTTTCTTTATTGCAGTTTGAAGTTGTAAATCCTCTTTTAAATTTTCTATTCCTATTTCTTCTACTTCCTCTGGCAAATCCACTACTATATCTGGTTCAATTCCTATTCCATGAATATTAGTCCCATTAGGAGTAAAGTATTCTGAAACAGTTAGCTTAAAACCAGAACCATCTGATAATTGTTTTATCCTCTGAACTACTCCTTTCCCAAAGGTCTTATTTCCTACAAGTATACCTCTATTTCGATCTTTAATTGCACCTGCTAATATTTCCGATGCACTAGCACTACCTTCGTTTACTAAAACTACTAATGGAATATCTATATGGTTTTTATTAGATTTTTCATATGTTCGCTCTCCATTTCGTGTCTCCGTATATACTACTACCCCTTCTCCTAAAAATTCATCGGCAACATCCACACATACATCTAATAAACCACCAGGATTACTCCTTAAGTCTAAAATGATTCCAGAAACATTCTTCGTCATCAAGGAATTCAAATCCTTTTTAAAATCATCATAGGTTAAATCATCAAAAGAGGTTATCTTGATATAACCAATATTATCTTCAATTATATTTGATTTTACTGTTACCAGTCTAATCTCTTCTCTAACTATATCTATGTCTATATAGTCATTCTTTCCATTCTTGTCCTTTCTTAAAACAGTTATGCTAACAGTTGTCTTTGGTTCTCCTTTCATCAATTTTACAGCTTTATCCATATTATCTGCTGTAAATTCTTCACCATTTACTTTAATAATCTTGTCACCAGTTTTTAATCCCGCTCTTTCTCCTGGAGTATCTTCTATAGGAGATACTACGGTTATAAGATTATCTTCTCCTGGAGTAACTATTACTCCAATTCCTCCATAAATTCCCTTTGTATGCTCAGTAAAATCTTTGAATTCATCTTTAGTCATATATGCGGAATAAGGATCTTCTAATGCTTGAAACATACCTTTTAGTTGACCTTCAATAAGTTTCTGTTCATCTATCTCCTTTAAAAAATTATCTTTAATATAATTTTCTAGTCCAATAGCCTTAGAATATCTTTTATAGGAGGATGTAAGTTGATCATATTCTTTGGTCGGTATAATGACTTTATCTTTATATTTTATGGTCATCATATTAGTTAAACCAAATGTAAAAATATTTGTTAAA
>JAAZMG010000132.1 GCA_012798935.1 Tissierellia bacterium
CACTCTGCCCATCTAGAGCATATATTCCTGCTGATTTAACATTTATATCTATACCTTTTTCCTGGGCCATGTCCTCCAATAAAGCCTTCGCCATTGGACTTCTACAAGTGTTTCCAGTACAAACAAAAAGTATATTCACCTATCTCTCCCCTTATAATTTTATTATATTTCCCCCGGATGCTTTTTTAAGCCTATTCATAATAGCCTTGCCTATATGGGATAAATCTACTCCTTCAGAAAGAATTATATCTACATTTTCCTCATCAAAAAGCCTAAGGGTGCTAAATAGATTATGGGCAATAGTTTCCTTATTGTTTCTGCTACCTACCGATACTATTAACCCTTCTTTGTATTTATCCTTAGTCTCTTCAGTAGCCATAATGCCTACTGATTTTCCTTCAGCTATATATTTCTTTGCATATTCATTTATAGCATCTATTATAGCACTAACTTCTCCTATAAAAACCATCATCTCCGCTTTCGGCGCATAATGTCTATATTTTTGTCCTGGAGATTTAGGAATTATATCTTTATTATCTTTAATTATACTTAAATCTTCCACTACATTGGGAATTATTTTTTTTAATTGTTCTAAAGTTATTCCCCCAGGTCTTAATATTGTAGGTGGAGTCTCTGATAAATCCAATACTGTAGATTCTACCCCTATTCCTGTACTACCTCCATTTATTATCATATCAATCTTTCCATTTAAATCTTCCTGAACGTGGCTAGCCTCTGTAGGGCTTGGTTTCCCCGAAGTATTAGCACTAGGTGCTGCTATAGGCACTCCACTTGCTTTAATAAATTCTGAAGCAATAGGATGGTTTGGCATCCGTATAGCCACCGTATCAAGACCAGCTGTTATTACATCAGGAACAAGGCTACTCCTTTTAAATATAATGGTCAATGGTCCTGGCCAAAATTTTTTCATTACCTTTTCTGCTTCTTCTGAAATAAACTCTACCAATGGTTCTACCTGTTCCCTAGAAGCTACATGAAGAATCAATGGATTGTCCCCTGGACGACCCTTTGCAATAAATATTTTAGCTACTGCCTCCTTATCCAATCCATTGGCCCCTAACCCATAGACGGTTTCTGTTGGAAAAGCAACTAATTTTCCTTTTTTAATAAGATTGGCAGCCTCTTTTATAGGTTCTTTGTTGGGTTCTTTACTATCTACTTTAATTGTTTTAGTTTCAATCTTTTCCATAATGTCCCTTCTTTTCTTTTGTATTTGTCCTTCATAATATTATACATTATTCCCATGAAAAACAAAAAAATTTTTTTACTTTATTTCCTTTATTAAAATAGACTTACCTTTTCTGTTCTTATTATTTCACATTTAGAATAGTTATTAATTAGAAAGGGTGAGTATATGAAAGACATATGGATAATAACAATTTATGGATTTATAGTAGGTATGGCAGGTACAGGATTGGGAGGATTTGTTTCCCTATTTGTAAAAAATACCAATAGGGTTTTAAGCTTCCTATTGGGACTTACAGCTGGATTTATGCTATTTATAGTAACCTTTCACCTTCTTCCTGAATCCTTTATTTTAGGGGGAATATCCATAGTGATTTTAGGAATCCTATTAGGGATACTTCTTATAATATTTGTTGAAAATAATATAGAAGAAATGGTAAAAAACCCTCTTATGAAATCTAGCCTACTATTAGGTATAAGTATAGCAGTACATAATTTTCCAGAAGGATTAGCCTTAGGTTCTAGTTTCTTAACTGCCTCTAACTTAGGACCAGTTCTTTCCTTGGCTATGCTCCTACATAATATACCAGAAGGATTATCTATGGCTATACCTTTTAAAGTCAATAAAACTTCCTCTTGGAGAATAATTTTATATACTACACTAACAGGGCTTCCTACAGGAATAGGCGCTTTTATAGGAGCATATATAGGGATGGTTTCCAATATGTTCATATCCTTATGTCTATCCTTTGCAGGGGGAACCATGCTCTATATAATATGTGACGAAATAATACCAAATGCAAAAACCCTCCACAAAGGGAGGGCATCTTCCATAGGAATTATAATAGGATTTGTAATTGGAATCGTCTTATATTTCTAACCCGGACAAGGGGACGGTTAACTTGTCCGGGAACTCTATTTCCATATAATCTTTGCTAAATCAAATAATAATTTTTGCCTCTCTTCCAGCTCATTAGGCCCAAAAACATTCATTGGCCTAAATTTTAGATTATATTGACTCATCATATTGGCAAAGTCTAACTTAGACTTATAATTATCTTCTCTTAAGGTTTCATTCCAATATAAGGTATTAGCATAAGTTTTTAATTTTTGGGAATAGGTTTCATTATTACTAGAAATATTATCTTTACCTTTTAATAAAAGCAATCCTCCTAATCTATTTCTTTCTCGTTCAAATCTTTCTCTATCTTCTCCAAAAGCCTTTAAACTTTCATCATTTTCCGCAAGTATATGCTCTATATGAAACCCATTTACAGAACCAGTATTAGCGACTAGATCATAAAAAGAATGTTTCATTTTCATATTTGTATTCTTAGCAATAAAGTATTCAATCCTAGCAAAAAAATATCTTTTAAACCTTTTATTAAGTTCAATACCTGTATCCTTAAATAAATGATAAGAAAAATCATCCTGGATCCTTAATCCTCTTGTTTCAGATATTAAACTAATTAAATATTTATTAAAGACTTCCCTTATAACTTTCACATCTTTCTCCCTAATTTTTGCACTTATTTTATAGATAGATTCATTGAAATCATTGCTATCATAACTTTTTTGTAACTGCAAAAGAGTAAAGAACCTATCCACTTCATAGGAAATAGTTTTGATCTTCTCCTCTTCCTGAGAATCGTTTAATTTACATGCAGAAAGTATCAATAAAAACTGACTATCCATATCTGTTAAGTGATTATAATAAACATGTATATAATCTTCCTGTGGCTCTTTGTAATATTTAAGAATCTTATAATATAATTCTGTATAATATTTAAATTCATTTTTTAAAAAATCCTTTACAGCCCTTGGATTATGTTGTAATTTTAACTTTTCATCTATTTCTGGAATAAACATTGTTCTATGATAACTTCTATCAAATTTTCTAGAATCTCCTATAGTATTAGCAAATTTACCTCTTAAAAAATACATAAAAAAGTTATCTATTTCATCTTCGTATAATTCATTTATTTTATTTACTTGACAATCCCATAAATCATTAATCTCCAACTGGTCAAGCTCTTCCTTATCAATTTGTCCCAATAATTTGCCTTTGAGTATTTCATATGGCTTTAGTCTAACCCCTCTATCATTTATAACTTCAAATACCATCGGAACATCGGTTTGCTCCACATTTAAATTTATTAAGACTAGTCTTTTAAGAAAATAGAAAACAAAACTTTCAAACTTATGTTTTTCATTCAATTCTCTATCAAGCCAATTTGAAATAATATTATAATTTTTTACTAAATTGGAACTGGTTATATTATTGGATGTATCAATATTTTTTAGATCATTGCCTTCATATAGATCTATTAGAACATCCTTGCTACCTTCATGATTCATCCAGAACTCCTTCTCAAACCCTGAATGTCCCACTATTTTAGCGCAAATCCAATTTTCTAATTGTGATTGAAAATCCTTAGACATATGTTTAAGTTTTATAAGTATTAAGGTAAGTGTCGTCAGTCGTTGTTGTCCATCAACTATATATATCTTACCCTCCACACTATTGGTTACATATGTGTTTAAATAATACCAAGAATATTTTTCCACTAATTTCTTTAATTCAATATCATTATCTTTAAATTTTTCATATTCGATATTGAACTTATAAAATATATCCTCTAACAATCTTTTAACAGGCTCTTCATTCCACTTATACTGCCTTTGATAAAAATCAATATGATAAGTTGTATTAGAAAAAACCTTATCAATATTCTGTTTATCTGGAGTTACATCCATTTCAATCCCTCCTTTCGGACAAGGGGACGGTTAACTCGGACAAGGGGACGGTTAACTTGTCCGAGAACTTTATTCCTTAACATCCCCTACAGTACCTCTTCCCAAGTGCAACAATGTAGCTATATCCCTTATAGTTAAATTCGAATTTTTACGTAAATCTAGTATTAGTTTATTTCTCCTATCCCTAACCTTCCGTTTTTTTAAATCTTCCAACTCTAAGCCTTCTGATTTCAAATATTCTCTTATATATACTTCAGCATCATAATATCCTTTAATTTCTGGCTCCTTGCCTATATTGCATATATCTATTAATCTATCCTCATTGTCTTTAATTGAAAAATCCTTAAATAGTTGAATACTTTTATCCACTTCTCTTGAAAATAAAGATAATACAAAATCTCTGTCTACAATTCCATTATTAAATTTCCCAGTATAATAATTATAGCTACTCCAAGGAACATCCTCACATTTCCTAACCAATTTTGCTTCAACTGGATTATTATGTACATACCTCACCGCAGTCAAAAGATATATATCATCTTCTATAGGCTCACTTCTATACCGCCCCTGAAAAACATGTCCAACCCTATCATATTTCCTATTAAAATAGTTGGCATAAGATATGTTAATTCTCTTCATAATCTCCGACAAAGTTTGATCTTCTTCCTTAATAATTAAATGAGAATGATTATCCATAATGCAATAAGCATATAAAATAAAATTGGAATCCTCCATTTTTTCCACCAATATATTTAAATATTTCTCCTTATCTTCTGCATCAATGAATATATCATTCTTATTATTTCCCCTGGACATTGCATGATAAATACCCGTTTCACTATATATTCGCTTA
>JAAZMG010000133.1 GCA_012798935.1 Tissierellia bacterium
AGTAAGAGCAATAATAGATTTAGATAAAATGCTAATATACAATTCTGATAACTATAGAGTTCATAACAGGGAATAGGATAATAAATAAAGGAGAGAAACATCAAATACTAGCAAAGATTTAAGAATTGGAGTGTAATTCATGGCAGAGTTAAATTTAAAACAAATTGAATACAAATTAAATAGTGAATTTAACGAGAAAGATAGGGTTATTATATTTTGGTATGATGAAAAAAAGCAATTTGTAAATGATATAGAAGGTTTAAATCTTGAAAATGCTAAGATACATCATTTAACTCCCACAAATTTATTTAAAACCAAAGTACTATTAGAAAGAAAAGATAAGGAAAGCAACTATCTTATATATGCACCTTTTGAAAAGCCAGATAATAGGGACAATCATTTAGCTGATACCATTCTCTATTCTAAAGAGTTCTTTGCTGATAGAGTTTCTCTAGTAGTTGCAGATTTAGGTATTGATATAGCACATAAACCAGTATTAGAGAAATATAATAAATTTTTTGGTGCTAATGTGAGAACAAAAAGGCTTTATGATGTAGAGGTGGATTCTTATGATAATGAAGAGACTATAGAAATAGCTCTATTAGCTGCTGCACTTAAATCAAAGGTAGCAAATTTTGAAGAGGTCGTAAGAATTGTATTATCTGAAGACTTGTCCAATAATAAACATATGGAGGAGCTTTCTAAATATGGTTTAGATAAAGCTTTTTGGAAGTATTGTAAAATTAATTTTTCTTATACAGATGAAGAACCAAGTCTTATAAAGTTTTCTATATCTTTATTATTAACCTATGCAAGAAACCAAATGAACGAAGACTTACCTTCAAATTTAAATAAATATATATTAGATAAACCAGGTACTGTTATGGCTTTTGTAGATCAGATGATGAATAGTAGTTTATATAAAGATAGTTTTAGAAGAATTTCCGATAAAATATATAGGAGCATAGATGGAGATAGGATTTTTAAAGATTATGAAATAGAAAATTTAACAAATATTGATGTATTTAAAGGTATTGATAAAAAAATAATTACCTGGGCTTTAGATAGACTATTAGATGAAAACCTAAATGCAGAAGTCAATGGTTCATCTCTAGTCAATATATGTAAAAGTAGAAAGTTCAAACATTTTAAAGATTTATATAGTGACCAGTATGATGTTTTAATAAATGCTTATCATTTAATATTGAATAAAGATTTTAAGGCTGAAGATAATATACTAGATTTAGTAGCAGAATATGATAATAAATATTATAAGATGGATACTTACTATAGAAAATTCTATTATCATCTAGATAGAGTTGAGAATAACGGTATATTTGAAGAACTACAAACTTTAGTGGAAAACATATATATTAATAGGTATTTAGATATAATCTCCAAAGAATTTAGCAATAGACTGGATTATAGTAATCTAAAAGTTAAGTATAAACTTCAAAAGGACTTTTATGATAATTTTGTAGCAGGAAGGAATGAAAGGATTATTGTAATAATATCTGATGCTTTTAGATATGAAGTAGGAAAAGAATTAGTAGAAAGATTTAAGTATGATGAAAAAACTGAAGCTGAAATAGAGCCTCAAATTGGGGTATTACCCAGCTATACTAGTTTGGGTATGGCAGTGCTTTTACCTAATGAAGATATTGAAATAACTGATGATTATAAAGTCTATTTGGATGGAAAGCCTACTAGTAATTTAATTGAAAGAAATGCCATATTACAATCTAATAATCCTAAGAGTGATAGTATACAATATGATGAATTAATAAAGATGAAAAAGCAGGAAATGAGGGAGTTTTTTGCTGGTAAAGAGGTAATATATATTTACCATAATCAGATAGATGCTAGGGCACATAGTGCAGAAGATGAAGTTTTTGATGCTTGCTATGAAACTATGTATGAAATAGAAGATATTATAAAAAGACTTACCAATAACGTTTCAGCAACTAGATTTATAGTCACAGCAGATCATGGATTTATTTATACTAGAAATAAAAATAAAGAGTCGGAAAAAATAGATAAGTTTTTTGAAAAAGAAGATAAGATTAATAAAAGATTTATAATATCAGAACATAATTATAATATATTAGGTACTAAAAACATGATAGTATCTGATGTTTTAGGCAATTATGATGAAAGGACTATTACAACACCTTTAACTTCTAATGTGTTTAAAACACAAGGAGGGGGACAAAACTTTGTCCATGGTGGAAGCTCGCCACAGGAAATTATAGTTCCTGTAATCGAAGTAAAAACTATTAGAGGTGCTGTAGAAGTGGAGAAGGTAAAAATATCTCTTATTAGCATGGTATCAAAGATAACTAGTTTATTACTTAGTTTAGATTTTGTTCAACAGGAACCAGTTTCGGATATTATTAAACCAGCCACATATAAAATTAGTTTCATAGATAAAGATGGAGAGTTGATTTCCAATGAAGAAATCTATGTTGCTAAAAGTAAATCAAAGGATTCTTCAGATCGTATATTTAATTTAAAGTTTAGGCTTAGAAATAAAAAATATAGTAGAGATAAAGAATACTATTTTACAATAACAGATATGGA
>JAAZMG010000134.1 GCA_012798935.1 Tissierellia bacterium
GCTGTTCACCTCCACTCAATTGGGAAGGAAAGTGATCTTTTCTATCACCTAAATCTACTGCTTCTAATATAGAATCCACATCTAAAGCATCTTTGCAAATCTCTGTAGCTAATTCTACATTTTCCCTGGCAGTTAAATTGGCCATCAAATTATAAAACTGAAATACAAAACCTATTTTTTCTCTACGATATAGAGTCAATTTCCTATCATTGTAATTTGTAATATCCTCCCCTTCCATAAAAACCTTACCTTCTGTAGGTAAATCCATGCCACCTAGAATATTTAAAACTGTACTTTTCCCAGAACCACTAGGGCCTAGTATTACTACGAATTCCCCTTCATAGATATCTAAGTTTATATTTTTTGCAGCAGTTACAGTTACCTCTCCCATTTGATAAAGTTTGCTAACATTTTCTACCCTCATTAAAATATGTCCCATATTATTCTCCATCTTTTCCCCCTAGAAGACCATATTTCAAAAAATCATAAAATTTTTCTACAAAATCTTCTATTTCTTCCTTACTTGTTATTTTATTAAAATAACCCTTACCAATACCTTCAATTAATATGATAAGCATATGGCTTACAAAGTCTTCATCTACCTTTCTAATCTCTCCTCTTTCCATTCCCCTTCTTATAATGTCATGAAATATATCCTTAGTCATCCTTATTTTCTCTTTCATTATTTTCTCTAAGATATATGGATTCTCCATAATATCATTGTAAAGGGCCAAGGAATATTTTTTTGAATATTCTATACCAAAATTTAATAAAAAGTCTATCTTTTCTAAAGTTCCATCTATGGTTTCTAATTCCTCTTTTATATTTAAAAATATTCTATCTGCAATAGATAATATAGTCTTTATAAAAAGCTCTTCTTTAGAAGGGAAATATCGATATATTGTCATTTTACTGATCCCAGCAGCTTCAGCAATTTGGTCCATAGAAACTGCCTTATATCCTAAACTAACAAACAATTCCTCTGCTTTTTCCATTAGTCGAATATACTTTTTCTCACTTTGGCTAATCATAAATTTACTCCTTTTTTAAATAAAACAATACTATTATACTCTTAGAGTATAATAGTATTGTATCTGATAAAAAATCTCTAGTCAATATCCTGCTCATATAATATATGCTTTGCCAAAAATAAAAATAACTTGCTAAAGAGGATATATTGGAGTTTCGTATAACGTGATCATAATAATTACGTTGCCAGATTCTCCTATTAAAAGATGGGTAAATATTATTATTTACACATTTTATATATTCAATTGAACCGGGACTATATTGCATCTGATAAACATAATATAGAAAATAAGATCCAAGTTTTAATATTAAAACTTGGATCTTATTTTTATTTTTTCAATATCTACATCATTCATAATCTTTTTCATATTATGCATATCCACTTTTCCAGCCTCTGCTTCCATAGCATTAGCAATACCACAAGCAGCTGCTACCTTTAATAGATATTCAAAATCATAATTTCTAAGTAAAGAAACAACAAATCCAGCCATCATTGAATCCTCTGAACCTACAGAATTAATCATTTTTATATTCGGTACCTTAACCTTATAAAAGTATCCATCATAAAAAACCATATATCCAGCCTTTCTCAGGGGTATAATTACTATCTTTACACCGTTTTCCAATATATATCTAGCCCCTCTAATTATGTCCTCCTGAGAAGTGAGCATGCAACCTATAAGGCCTTCTAACTCATCTCTATTTAGTTTAACCAAAAAAGGAGAAGCTTCAATGCCAATCTTTAATGCCTCTCCTTTTGTATCAAGAAAAAACTTTTTATCCTGTTCATTTGCCATGATTATTAAATCCCTATAGATGTCAGTTGGTAGTCCTTGAGGTATACTCCCAGAAGCACATATTATTTTAGAATCCCTAATAAGTTCTCTATATACCTTATAGAGTTCTAAAACTTCTTCTCCAGATATAGACGGGCTCTCTTCTAGAACCTCTGTTGGACTTCCATCATCAGAGAAAATGGTTAAAGAGCTTCTTGTTTCCCCTTTAATAGGAATAAAATTATGGTATATCCCCATATCATCTAGCATTTCTTCAACATGGCGTCCATTTCTGCCACCTAGAAATCCAGTAGCCATTACAGGTTCATTAAAGGATCTAATCACCTTTGCCACATTTAATCCTTTACCACCAGGAGTATATTGAACATCTTCAGCTCTATAAACTTTACCTTTTTCAAATCCCTGGATAAAATACCTTCTATCAAGGGAAGGATTTAAGGTTACAGTAAGAATCAAAACTACTCCCCCTTTTGCTACATTATACCATATATATTCCCTATTTTTACTTCTATAAGCACTTATAATATTTATTCTAATCTTATCAATAGCTCCCCTGTTTCTACATTTTGCCCTTCTTTAACTATTACAGATTTA
>JAAZMG010000135.1 GCA_012798935.1 Tissierellia bacterium
AAAAAGAAAGTTATTTGTTTTTCATTTTCTGATACTTATTTCGACATATAGGTATAAAATCCTTTATATTTCTAAAAACAATTGAAAATGTTTAGGCATGGGATAGGGGAATATTGTTTGAAGAATTTGACATTAAAGGTTAAAATATTAATTGAGGTGATAAATATGGCTAAGACCCAAAATAGCAAATTAAAACTTTTGCATGTCCTGGATATTTTAAAAAAACATTCTGATGAGGACAATATTTTAACTTCAGGGGATATTATATCCCAATTGGAAAAAAGGGGTTTAACTGCTGAAAGACGGTCTATTATTAGAGATATAAAGGTTCTGGTAGAGTTTGGCTATGATATTAGTCTATATGAGGAAAATAATATTGGTTATTATATGAGAAGCAGGGAATTTGAAGAGGAAGAGCTAAATATATTGATAGATTCTGTTATAGCTTTTAAATCCCTATCCCCTAAAAAGACAAAAGATTTAGTACATAAGTTATCAAAGCTATCTAGTAATAATTTTGGCGATAGGGTTATGGACAAACTATATATTGATTCAAAAGGGAAAAGCGATAATGAAAAAATCTATTATAGTATTAATATGCTAAATGAAGCTATTGATAGGGATAAAAAGGTAGACTTTAAATATCTTACTTATGATATTAAAGAGGGAAAGAAGTTTAGAAAAGGTGGGGAGAAGTACATAGTAAGCCCTTATGCATTAGTCTGGTGTGAAGATAATTATTATTTAATAGGGGTTCATGAAAAATATTCAAATTTTTCCCATTATAGAATTGACAGGATAAATCAGGTCAATATATTAGATGAAAAAAGAAAGTTAGCAGATAATATAATGGATATTAATGATTTTAATGTAACCGAGTATATAGATTCAACTTTCAATGTTTTTACCGGAACAAAGGAGATAGTAAAACTTAGATTTACCAACGATTTATTGAATCCGATAATAGATAAATTTGGTGTAGATGCATATATACAGTCTGAAGATGGGGTTCATAGTATACTTATTGCAGATGTAATTGTAAGTGAAGGTTTTACTTCTTGGATAATACAATTTGGAGGAAGGATAGAGCTATTAGAGCCAGTGGAAACAAGGGAGCTAATAAAGGAAAAGATATTAGAATTAAATAGGGTATATGGGGTTTAATAAACAATAACTTTCTTTTTCGGTGCCAGGCACCGAAAAAGAAAGTTATTTTGTTTTGATGGTATGTAGTGATATGAGTACCCGTGTGAAATTTTATAAAAGTATTGAATATATATTGGTATAGTGGTATAATGGAATAGACAACATACAGATATGCTATGGTATACCACAATGCAATAGATAATGTAAAAATATGGTTAGGATATTTATCTATATAGTTAAAATTAATATATTAAAAACATAAAGATATATTTGATCATAGGTTTTAGTTTTTTGGCAGATATTAATTTGTTGAAAACGTTTCTGTAAGGATAAACCTATTAGATTAAATAGCATATTGAAATCCTACATACAGGTTGATATATAAAACAAAAATTATTTTATAGACAGTTAAAAATGGAAGGAGGTTAATATCGGGAAATTATGCGTTAATACATTATTTTGGTTAATGGTAAATAATGAAAAGAAAAGGAATGATTTTTGTGGAAAGAGAAATAAACAAGAAGGACGTAATACTTGGATTAATAATGCTTAGTTTATCAGGGTATATCTTATTTGGTAGTAATGTTATTGTGGGAGATTCCATTCTTAAAGAGAGCATTTTAGTTGGACGAGCTGATTTTTATATTAAATTTTTAGCAATAATTATGATTCTAATTTCAGCAGCGTTAATTTTAAAAGCTTTTGGCGTATTTGGCCTTAAGAATAAGGAAACATCTGATGAACCTACAAACAACGTTGCTAAGCTATCTTTTGTAGCGTTGATTATTTATGGATTCATATTGAAACCTATGGGTTTCTTTGCCTCTAGTTTTTTACTTATTATGTTTTTAAGTTTTATAATTAGAATAAAGGAAGATGGCATAGATTTAAAAGATAAAAAACTTGTTATAAAATCACTGGTTATTTCATGTGCATTTTCCATAATAACTGTATCAATATTTGTTTATATATTTACAAATTGGCTTAAAGTGGTACTTCCTTAAAGGTTTAAAGATTAAGATTTAAATATGTAAATATATTTATATATTTAATATTACTAAAAACAATATGGAGGGATAAAAGTGAAAAAAGGTTTAATATTTTTATTAATTTTGGTATTAGTTTCTGTTGCTATTACAGGTTGTAAATCAGAACCTGCTACAGAAACAGAACAAAATGAAGCAGAACAGCAAGAAGAAACTGTTTCTGAACAAACAAGTTGGAATCCAGAAAAGGAAATCAAATGTATTGTACCATTTGCTCCTGGTGGAGGGTCAGATATACTTACTAGAACTATTATGAAATACATAGACCTTCCAGTTGATATGGTTGCAGTAAATGTTGAAGGTGGAGCTGGTCTTATTGGAGCACAAGAAACTGCAAATTCAAAGGCTGATGGTTATACTATATTGGCACATAATCCAATGAACTTAATAGCACAAGGTTTAACTGGTAATAATAATTTATGGGAAGAATTAACAATGATTTCATTTGTTGTAGATGACTGGACTGTTGTATCTACAAATACACAAACTGGTTGGAAATCTGTTGAAGACTTTGTTAGTTATGCAAAAGAACATCCTGAGGAAGTTAAATGGGGTATTACAGGATCTGGTATAACAATGGCTGACAGTATCCGAGCAATGGAAGGATTGGACATTGATTGTACAATAGTACCATATGAAGGTGGATCTGATACACGTTCTGCTTTACTTGGAAATCATATACAAATCGAGGTTGCAACTTCTTCTGACATAAGGTCCTATGTGGAATCCGGCGATGTTGTTCCTTTATTTGTAATTGCTCCAAATCGTTGTCCGTTTTTAGAGGATGTTCCTACACTTATAGATTTGGGTGTTAACGTAGATTCTGGTGCTCCAAGAGCATACTTTGCGCCTCCAGGACTAGGGGAAGATGAACTAGAGTATTTAGAAGGTAAACTTGAAGAAGTTTGCCAAAATGAAGAATTTGTAAAGGCATGTGAGGATCTTGGCTTTGTAGTTCAATTTGTAGGGTCTGAAGAAGGCACTGCATTGATGAAAAAGTGGTATGATGCAAATCTACCAATATTTGAAGAATACGGTATAAAGTAGTTTTCTACTAAAAGTATATTCATAATAAAGAACAAAGTGTTTTAATCTTAGAAAATAAAAATAGCCAGTAATCTTTAATTTAAGGATTACTGACTATAACTAAAAACAGTTATATCAAATAGAACATTATTTTACTACTGATTTTTACTATGAAATTTAAAATTGTTTTAAGGCGGTGATATGTTGAACGTTCTATTAGAGGGGATTCAAAGCGTTGCAAGCAATCCACAAGTATTTTTAGTTATGATATTTGGTATATTTTTTGGAATTATATTTGGCTGTATACCAGGATTAACAGCTACACTAGGTGTTATTTTATTAATTCCTGTTACATATTCAATGGATCCTATTTTGGGGATATCAATGCTTATTTCAATATATGTAGGTGGAATTAGTGGTGGTTTGATAACGGCTACATTGCTTAATATTCCTGGAACTCCATCATCTATATTTACATGCTGGGATGCATATCCCATGGCTAAAGGTGGAAAACCAGGGTTAGCCCTTTCAATAGGTGTATTTGCATCATTGATTGGAGGAATATTTTCTGCACTAGCATTAATTTTAATAGCTCCACAATTAGCCAAGTTTGGACTAATGTTTGGGAACTGGGAATTTTTTGGTTTAGCATTCTTGGCAATGTGCGTAGTAGCTGTTACAACTGAAGGAGATACTCTTAAGAACTATATTGGATTAACTTTTGGGCTAATATTAGGTGCTATTGGAATAGATTCTATTACAGGACTTGAAAGATTGACTTTCGGCTCATGGCAGCTTACATCAGGCATTTCTTCTACTGCTTTAATGATGGGGTTATATGCTATAGGGGAGATAATGAGTCAAACATCAGAACTTGGTAGTATTAAAGAACCTATTTCAATAAAAGACATGACTTTTAAACCTCCAATAAAGGAGTTAAAAGGAGCATGGAGAACTATGTTAACTGGAAGTATTGTTGGTACCTTTGTAGGTATATTACCTGCTGTAGGTCAGCAGACAGCAGCTTTAATGACATATAATGAAGCAAAGGGAAGATCAAAAGAGCCTGAGAAATTTGGAACTGGGTATGCTGAAGGGATAGTGGCCTCGGAGGCATCGAACAATGCTGTTTGTGGTGGTGCAATTATTCCTTTAATAACACTTGGAATTCCTGGAGATATGACTACTGCTGCCCTAATTGGAGGGCTTATGATACATGGGCTGCAACCTGGTCCTCTATTATTTAAGACAGATGCAAATATTGTTGGGGCAATCATGGTGGTGTATTTGTTATCTAATATAATTATGTATTTTATGGAACTAGGATTAATGCGTGCATTTGTCAGAATGATAAATGTGCCTAAATCCATTTTATTTCCAACAATTATATTAAGTTGCATAATGGGCTCCCTTACACTGAATAATCGAGTATTTGACGTTTGGGTGCTTATAGCCTTTGGGGTTATAGGGTTTTTATTTATGAAATCTAAAGTACCCCTTTCTCCTATAATTATGGGTTTTTTAATGGGACCCTTATTGGAAAAGAATTTCCGTCGTGCGATAATATCTGCTAATGGGAATTTTGGTGACATACTAAATAGACCAATTGCTTGTATTTTAGTTTTAGCAGGTTTTATGTTTGTAATATGGCCTTTATTATCAAGATTGTTTAGTAAAAAGGGAAAAGTTATGAAAGCATAGGAGTTATTCAATTTGGTATTAATAGGTTTATAAATAGTATTGCATTTGGACTGGTATGGTGGTATAATGGTATAGACAACAATCAAGTATACCTATAATGCTATAGAATTAATACAGAATATTTCTAGTATTAACCTCTAAATATATTAAAAAATAATGGTATATTGGCATAATGTAATAGATGACGCGACAATATATGATATAATAATACAGTTAGAATATTCATCTATATAATTAAAAGCAACAGATTAAAAGCATGGAGGTATATTTATTATGAATTTTCAAATTGATAAAAACAGTGACATACAGATTAACGAACAGATTAAGATCCAACTACGGTATCAAATTATTAATGGTGATTTACCAGAGGGTACTAAGCTTTTAAGTGTAAGAGAAATGGCTTCTTTTCTTGGTGTAAATAGGCATACCATTTCAAAGGCTTATAAGGATTTAGAAAATGAGGGATTGATTGAGACCAGGCAGTCTAACGGAACGTACGTTGCCGACAATATAGATCTTCCCCCAAAAAAGGATTTAGAAAGTTTTGTTAATATAGTGAAGGGAGCTATTAAGAACACCAAATCTTTAGGTTTCTCTACAGAGGAGTTTATTGAAATGGCTCAAACTTTATATATTAAGGAAACAAATAGTCAGAAAAACATAAAGGCCCTTTTTGTTGAATGTAATGTGCCAGCCCTTAATCAATTTGTAAAGGATTTGGAAGATGAACTAGATATAGAAGTTAAAGGATGCTTATTATCAGACATAAAAGAGGGAAAGATGACTCAAGGGGCTATAAACGAATTTGATTTAATTATTACTACGGTAGGACATTATCCTTATCTTAAACAAAAAATTAAAAATCATGAGAACATATTTGCCATTAATTTTGGACCATATTTGCAAGTAATTAATGAAATTAAAGTTTATCCTAAACATTCTAGCATAGGAGTTATATGTATAGGTGAGGAAGGTTCGGTAGGTTTAAAACAGGTACTTACAGATTTAGATGTAGTACGAGGTCCGATTTTGTCAGAAACTATGAAAAATGTAGATAAGGTTAAAGAAATTGCAAACCGAGTAGATGTTTTAGTTGTTTCAAAATTTGCGCTAGAGGAAAATAAAGATTTTTTCAAAGCTTTGCACAATAATATTATAGAGTATAGAAACATTCTTCAGAGAAATTCTGTAGATATGCTTAGAGAGGTTATTGATCAAATAAAACAAACAAAGTCCTAAAATAGAAATAAGGGTTAATAACCTCTTATTTTGTATCCTGGTTTTTAAATAAATTTATTAAATATATTTAATTAAAGGAGGAAAATTTATGCGTATTAAAAAGTATGGTTTGTTATTAATTTGTCTAATTTGTTTATCATTAGTAGTAGTGGGCTGTGGTGGCCAAGAAAGTAGCCCAGCAGAAACAGAAGCAACAGAGAAAAACGATTCCAAGGATGCTGCAGGAGGAGAAAAAGTTGTTTTAAAAGTAGGGCATATAAATGCTCCTGATCATCCATGGAATATAGCTTTAGAAGGTTTTGCAGAAGATGTTTTAGAAGCTACAGATGGAAATGTTGAAATTCAAATATTCCCTTCTTCTCAACTTGGTGGAGAAAGAGATATGGCTGAAGGTTTAAAATTAGGAACTTTGGAAATGGGGTTATTTGGTACAGGAGCATTACAGTCTTTAGATGAAAGATTGATTGTGGAAGAATTACCTTATGCTTGGTCTGTAAGGGAAAATGCATATGAAGCTTTAGATGGAGAGTTGGGAGATGCATTAAATGAAATACTTAAAGGACATAGTATTGTAGGAATTTCTTATTGGGAGTCAGGATATCGTCATATAACTAATAATGTTAGACCTATTAATAGCTTAGAAGACCTAAAGGGAATGAAATTAAGAGTACCTGAGGCTGAAATGAGAATTGATACTTTCAAGGAATTAGGCGCATTACCAACACCTTTAGCTTTCTCTGAAGTATTTACAGCATTACAACAAGGTACTGTAGATGGACAAGAAAACCCTCTAGCAACTATATCTGCATCAAAATTTAATGAAGTACAAGATTATTTAACAATATCAGGTCATATTTGGGGATCTGCACTATTAGGAATTAGTGAACAAGCATGGAATAGTTTATCACCAGAATATCAAGAAATAATTAAAGAAAAAGCTGATGTTTGGAAAGAAAAAGAAAGAGAAATGATTAGAAAAGGCGAAGAAGAACTTGTTGAAGAAATGAAAGCAGCTGGTATGGAAGTTACTGAACCTGATGTAGAAGAGTTCAAAAAAGCAGTTGAACCTGTATGGACAAAGTATGAAGATGTACTTGGAAAGGATCTAGTAGATATAGTAAGAAAATATTCTAACAAGTAAGTATCTTAAAGACGATTTCCAGTGGGTTTCCACTGGAAATCGTTAAGGATTATGGAGGTGGACTAGCTTGTATAGTAAAATTAAAAAAGCAATATTGAAGGTTTTGAGGATATTTTTAATAATAGTTTTATGGGGAATGTGCATAGACGTTTTTTTAGGAGTTATATTTAGATTTATTATTAAAAAGCCTCTAGTATGGGCAGAAGAATATGCATTAATTTCAATGGTTTGGATGGCTTTTATAGGGGCTAGTGTAGGCTATGAGGCTAACAGCCATTTAGGTGTAGATTTGTTGTTACTTGTTCTTCCTAATACGCCTAAGAAAATAGTAGAAATATTAACGGAAATTATGGTCATGCCATTCTTTATAGCTTTGATAGTTGGAGGAGCTATAATGGTGAATACAACCAAAGGCTCTATTACTCCAGCGCTAAACATATCGGTGGCTTTCCAATATGCACCTGCTTTAGTAGGGGGAGTACTGTTACTATGGTTTAATATAGAAAAGTTAATAATCAAGGTAAAAAATTTCAAAAACGATGAAATTGTGAATGTGAATAATTAAAACAAGGAGGAATAATTAATGGTTATACTATTGCTCGTAGTACTTTTTGTATGTATTGCTCTAGGGATACCAATTGCCATATCTATTGGTTTATCTTCACTAGTATATCTATTGGCAGCTAAATTACCTATTGTATTGGTGGCCCAAAGATCTATACTTGGTGCTTATACCTATCCATTCCTTGCACTTCCTTTCTTTGTATTTTCAGGAATGTTAATGGAACAGGGGGGTATCACTAAGAGATTAATGCGTTTAGCTGCAGTTTTTGTAGGTCATGTAAAAGGTGGTCTTGCTGCTGTTACAGTAGTTGCAAGTACGTTATTTGGTGCCCTATGTGGGTCAGGGGTAGGGGCTACAGCTGCTGTAGGTTCTATCATGATTCCTTCTATGAAAGAAGAAGGATATGCAGCTGAATTTAGTGCAGCTTTACTAGGTTGTTGTGGTACTTTAGCTTCATTAATTCCTCCTAGCTTAACAATTGTAGTTATTGGAGTTACTGGAGGATTATCTGTAGGTTCACTGTTTTTAGCTGGTGTAATACCTGGAGTTTTAACAGCTCTTGGACTTATAGCTGTTTCAGCAGTAGTTTCAACTAAAAGAGGATATGGTGGACAAGAGAAAGCAACTGGAAAGGAACGTTTGGATGCACTTAAAGATTCCATTTTAGCTCTTTTAGCACCTGTAATTATATTAGGAGGTATTTGGGGAGGAATATTTACCGTAACTGAAGCTGCTGCAGTAGTTGTTGTTTATTCTTTTATAATTGCAGTTTTTGTATATAAGGAAGTAAGCTTTAAAGATTTACCAGAGATAACCTATAGAGCTGTTATAACTTCTATAGCGGTTATGTTCATAGTTGGGGTTGCAGCACTTTTTGGATGGATTGTTACAGCTGAACGTGTTCCTCAATTATTAGCTAATTTCTTCTTAAGTATATCACCTAATAAGTGGGTATTTATGTTACTTATAAATCTTTTATTGCTTGTGTTAGGTACTTTTATGGAAAGTACAGCTTTGGTTATAATATTGATTCCTGTATTATTACCTGTAGTTTATGAATATGGAATCGATCCAATACATTTTTGCACTGTGTTTTTATTAAATCTATGTGTAGGATCTAATACGCCTCCTCTTGGAGTTACTTTGATGACAGCATCTAAAATAGCAGATGTATCTTTTACAGAATCTTCCCGAGCAGTAATTCCATTTGTCGGATCCATGGTATTTATACTTTTAATAACAATTTTTGTACCACAGTTTTCAACATTTCTTCCTAAATTGTTAATGGGGAATTAATAAACCAATAAATTAAAAGGGGGAAGATAATCATGAAATTTAGTTATATGGTAGTAGGCGATGAAATAAAAGGGACTAATGTTACTGGATTGATAGGAGAGTATGATCCTTTATTTAAACTTGTTAGTGAAGAAGGTTATGCAGGGGTTGAACTTCTTATAAAAAACCCTTTTGAGACCAACTTTAAAGAAGTAGAAAGATGTGCTAAAAAGTATAATTTAGAAATACCTGTAATCTGTACAGGGGAGGTATATGGAGAAGATGGACTATCCTTTGGAGACCATAGACCTGAAATTAGGAAGGAAGCTATTAAAAGAACTAAGGAAGCTATGAATATAGCAGAATATTTTAATGCTCATGTAAATGTTGGAAGGCTAAGAGGTAGATTTGAAGAAGGAGTAGACCCATCAGATACAATAAAGTGGTCCAAGGAAGGTTTTTTAGAATCTGCCTTATCAAATAAAAATGTAAATCTTCTTTTAGAACCTATTAATCACCAGGTATCCAATTTTATTTTGACTACAGAAGAAGGCTTAAAATTTATTAAAGAATTAGATACGCCTAATATAAGACTAATGTTGGATTATATACACATGGTCATAGAAGATGAGGATATATCGAAAAGCGTAAAGATGTCCAAAGATTATTTAGATCATGTTCATATTTGTGATTCAGATAGATTGCCAGTAGGTATGGGGAATTTTGATTTTGATGAATTTGGGGCAGCTTTAAATGAAATTGGATATGAAGGCTATGTATCAACAGAAGCTTTTGAGAAAGGTGATTATAATGATAATGTAAAAACTAGCTTTTCTGTAATGAAAAAAAGCTTTGGTAAATAGGAATTGTATATTGAATTAGGAGGTAAGGATGAGACAATATAATATTCTTGTAATAAACCCTGGTTCTACATCAACTCAGGTGGGAATATTTCAAAATAAAAAATGTATTGTAGAGGAATCTCTATCCCATTCTTTGGAACAATTAAGTCTTGATGTAGAAGAACAAAAAGGATTTAGGGAAAAAGCTATTAAGGATTTTATATGTAAATCCGGATTTAAAATAGAACAGTTTGATGCAATTGCTGCCAGGGGAGGAAGATTAAAACCCTTATCATCAGGTACCTACCTTTTAAATGATGAAATGCTAAAGGATTCATATGATAAAACCAATGGTAACCATGCTTCAAGACTTGCAGTTATAATTGGAGAGGAAATTGCCAAGGTGGCAAACTGTCCTTTATATATAGTAGATCCAATTTCCGTTGATGAGATGATAGATGAGGCAAGGATATCTGGCATGCCGGATATTGAAAGAAAAAGCCTAAGTCATGCATTAAATTTAAAAGCTGTAGGAAGAAAGACAGCAGAGGATTTAAATAAAAGTTATGATGAATTGAGAATGATTATAGCCCATTTAGGTGGTGGAACTACTGTAAGTGGACATGCTCATGGTAGGATGTTTGATATTATAAATGATTTTGAAGGTATTTTCACTCCGGAAAGAGCTGGAGGATTGCCAAATCTTCAATTGGTTAGCCTTTGTTTTTCAGGTAAATATACTGAAAAAGAGATTATAAGAAAAATAGAGGGCCAAGGAGGATTCTTTGGATATTTAGGTACTAAGGATTTTCTAGAAGTGGAGAACCGAATAAGGCAAGGAGATAATAAGGCTAAAAAAGTAATGGATGCATACTTGTATCAATTAACTAAGGTCATAGGCAGTATGGCTGCAGTACTTAAATATGATATAGATGTTATAAGCATAACTGGAAGTATAGCCAAATCAGAAAGAGTAATTGATCATTTGAAACAAGCTTTTGGGACCATTGCACCTATAAAGGTTTACCCAGGTAGTTTTGAACTTGAAGCATTAGCTATGGGTGTATTAAGGGTTCTTATGGAAGAAGAGAAGGCTAAAACTTATCCTAATGGAGAGATTATATGATGAAAAATTTTAAAGAATTAGTAGCTAAAGCTAAAAATATACAGAATAAACCTAGAATTGTTGTTGCGTGTCCCTATGATAAAAATGTATTAGAAGCATTAGATAGAGTCCAAAGAGAAAATATAGGAGATGTAATTTTATTAGGGAATAAAGATAAAACTTACTCTATAAAAAAAGAACATAATTTAAACATTGGATCAATGGAATTCATTGAAAAGGAATTGGATATTGAGGCTTTAGAAGAATCTTATAATATGGTCATAAAAAATAAAGCTGATATTTTAGTGAAGGGCATGGTACAGACTAAAGATTTTATGAGGACCATATTATCTGATAAAAGTTTTATAAAAAACAAACTACTTACACATATTAGCGTATTTGATATTCCATCTAAAGATAAGCTTTTGTTTGTATCAGATCCTAGTATAATGACAGAACCT
>JAAZMG010000136.1 GCA_012798935.1 Tissierellia bacterium
TAAAAGTATCTCTAGACGAGGAAGAAGTCAAGAACCTTAATAGATCTGCAAACGTTTTAAAAACAACTCTAAATAATTCATTTTAAAAATTAACAAAAGCATAAATACTAAACTTTTCGAACAAATTCTAATAAATTTCAAAATTACTTTACTATTTTATAATTTAAAATAATTTAGCACTTCGAAGTTTTTAATATTCTATCATTCATTATTAAATTATTCCCGGAAATGCTACTACTAAAATTATTACACAAATACTCAAATAATCAACAATAACTAGAATATTAAAAAGGGCATAAGGCATAAGAAATTTAACAAACAAAGTAATAAATAAAGGGGGAAAAAAATGTTAGCTCTAATAGCTTTTTTACCTATTTTAATTGTGGGTATTTTAATGGTTGCTAGAAACTGGCCATCTACCAAAGCTATGCCTGTTGGCTTTGTGGCAGCTTTAATAATTGCAGGTATTTTTTGGAATATGCCTGCAAAATGGATGTTATCAGCTACAATTGCTGGTGCAATTAATGCACTTGATATTTTATTAATTGTATTTGGGGCATTGCTTATACTTGGTACAATGAGAAAAAGTGGAGGAGTAGATGGAATATCAAACTCAATGGCCTATGTTTCAACCGATAGAAGAGTTCAAGTTATATTAATTGGATTTTTGATGGGAGCTTTTTTTGAAGGCGCAGCTGGTTTTGGAACTCCTGCTGCAGTTGCTGCACCTCTATTAGTTGGGATGGGATTTCCGCCGTTAGTTGCAGCTGTAGTTGCTTTAGTAGGAAATAGTGCACCTGTTTCTTTTGGCGCAGTAGGTACTCCCATAATAGGTGGTTTTTCACACTTAGAAAATCTCGCAATTGCAAGTGGATATCCCCATGGATTATATCAATTTTTATCAGATATTGGTGGTTTTGCATCTATACTTCATTTTTTAGTGGGTTCTTTTGTGCCATTAGCGATGGTTTGTTCTATGACTTTAATAATTGATAGGAGTATAAAAAAGGGTCTTGCTGTTTGGAAATTAGCTTTATTTGGTGGTTTAATATTTACGATTCCGCAGATGATAATTGCAAACTTTGTAGGTCCAGAAATCGCTTCTTTACTGGGATCTTTAATAGCAATACCCATATTTATATTTGCAGTTAGAGCAGGTTTTCTTGTTCCAAAGGATAACTGGGATTTTAAGCCTCGTGATCAATGGGAAGATGATTGGGTTGGGGAAATCCAACCTGGAACAATGGACGAGTCTGCTGCTACTGCTGATACTATTAGTCCTGGGAAAGCTTGGGCTCCATATGTAATAGTAGGAATTTTGTTATTACTAAGCCGTTTAAAATGGTTGCCATTTCAGTCTATTTTAAACAAATGGAGTTTAACTTGGTCAAATATTTTAGGAACCTCAATAAGCAGAGGAATTACGCCGTTGTATAATCCAGGTGTTTTTCCATTTATGTTTGTAGCATTACTAATACCTTCAATGCATGGTTTAGCTGGAAAAGAAGCACGACAAGTTTGGAAAGATACACTGAAACAAGTAGGACCTACCGCTATTGCACTGTTTTTTGCGCTTGGATTAACTTACGTTATGATGAACTCAGGTGATGCTTTTGAAAAAGATTCAATGTTAATAGTTATAGCTAAAACTTTAGCTTCTCTAGTAGGTAAAGGATGGTATATACTTGCTCCGGTAGTGGGTGTACTAGGTGCATTTATTTCAGGTAGCTGTACAGTATCTGATATCATGTTTGGTCCGCTTCAATTTGATGCAGCTATTCAGGCAGGGATACCTGTAATTCCAATTCTTGCACTCCAAACTGTAGGTGGAGCTGCAGGTAATATGATTTGTGTGCATAATGTTGTTGCTGCATTAACAACTGTTGGATTAGTTGGAAAGGAAGGAAGAGTAATTAAAAATAATCTTGTAATATCATTGGGCTATGCTATATTAGCAGGAATTTTCACAATGATCATTATGTATGTTTTAAAGCCTGGATTTTTAATCTAAACTGAAAATTTAATTGTCTTTTCAAGGTGTTATTAAATGTATTAAATTACGTTAAAAGTTTAAATGAATTTGAAAAAATCATAAAATGAGGGGGATAATAAGTGAAAATTGCTTTTTTCAGTACTAAACCTTATGATAAAGAAACTTTTGAACCTTTGGCAAAAAAAATGAAGATTGATATTAAATATTTTGAAGAAAAACTGAATTCGAATACAGCAGTTCTAGCTAAAGGGTATGATGCAACTTGTAGTTTTGTGAATGATGATCTTAATGCAGATGTAGTTCGGACCCTTAAAGATATAGGAGTTAAGGCTATTTTGCTTAGATGTGCAGGTTTCGACAGTGTGGATTTAGAAAAAGCTAAGGAACTTGATATGCCGGTTCTTAGAGTGCCTGCTTATTCACCATCAGCTGTTGCTGAACATGCAGTAGCTTTATTATTGGCAGTCAATAGAAAAATACATTTGGGAAGTAGTAGAACAAAAGGATTTAACTTTGACATTAATGGTCTTATAGGGAAGGTTTTAAGAGGGAAAACAGCAGGAGTTATAGGAACAGGAAGAATAGGGAAAGTAGTGATTGAAATATTAACGGGATTTGGTATGAATATCATAGCTTATGATATATATCCTGATACAAAAAGTAATATTAACTATGTAACACTTGATGAATTATTTTCTAAATCTGATGTTATTACTCTTCACACACCATTGACTCCAGATACAAAATATATTATTAATTCAGATAGTATTTCTAAAATGAAAGATGAAATTATTTTAATAAATACTGCAAGAGGTGGTTTAATAAAAACTAAAGATTTAATTAAGGCTCTCGAGGATGGTAAATTTGGTGGAGTGGGTCTAGATGTTTGTGATCAAGAAGCCGAGTATTTCTATGCTGATCAATCACATATAACTGATAAAGATGAAGAGTTACAAAAGCTTCTATCTTTTGATAGACTCATTCTTACAGGACATCAAGCTTTCTTTACAGAGGAATCTATGGAGGCTATTGCTGAAACTACACTTACAAATTTAAAAAGTTTCATGGAAGATGGAGATTTGACCAATGATGTTAATTTATTTTTAGACAGCATAAAAGAATAATAGCTAAATTTATTTAAATATTTCTATAGCAATTTTAGCAGTTTTTGTGCCATACTTTAAAACCTTACAAAAGTTGGTATATAAAATTTATATGCTCTAAATAAGTAGAATTGTAAAATAGCAATATGATATCTATGGTAATTGGAATTAGAATTGAGGAGGTTGCTATTGCAATGGAGGAAGCACTAGGTATGGTTAAAACAAAAGGTTTGGTGGCTTCGATGGAGGCGGTAGATGCTATGATAAAAGTAGAAAATGTTATATTATTGGGTTACGAAAAAACAGGTCATGAAATGGTTACAGTAATGGTTCGTGGGGATATGAATGCAGTTAAAGCTTCTGTAGATGCAGGGACTATTGCTGCAAAAAAGGTAGGGGAAGTAGTATCAACAGATATAATAGTTTGCCCGGATGGAAACATATCAAATATATTTTATAAAGCAAAAGTAAAAGGTAGTAAGAAGACAGGGGTAGAGAAAGAATAGGTAAACATGACACCCGGCACTAATTAATAAATTTATTAGTTAGTGCCGGGTGTCATATTTTGTTAGTTTATTTAATACCCTAGTATTGAATAAGGATAATATAAGGGGGTTGTTATTAGTGTCGGATGGTAAATTAAGGCGGGATTTAACCTTTTTACAAATGATAGCTATAGCATCAGGAGCAGTAATTGGGGGTTGGCTTGCAGAGGCACCCTATTGGTTTTCAGTAACTGGGGCTGGAGGGGCATTTGTATTTCCTATATTAGCAATATTCTTGATTCCAGTTGGTTTAGCATTTTGCAGAGCTTACAGCAATGCTACCCTTTGCTTCCTCAGTAGATGTTTGGACTACTAACGCATTTGGACATAAAGCTGGATGGTTTGCCCAATGGATGATGTTTTTAATACAAGTGGTAGAACCACCACTTATGGCTTTTATATTTATTACAGCTATAAATTATTTTATTCCAATTCCTCCAAATATGGTGGTATGGGTAGCCATAGGAATGGTTTTCGTCTGGTATATAATATCCAATTTTAATATTGGGCTTACTGGTAAATTAGCAACTATATTTTTCTTTACTATGGTAATTATATCCTTAATAGTTGCAATAACATTTTTTTCTAGCGGTAACTGGTCTTATTCCAATATATCTAATCATGGAGGACTATTTCCTAAGGGATTTAGGGGTATATTTGTAGCATTCGCTGTATTTGCATTAAAATTCATTGGTTTTGAGATGACGCCAACAATGATAGAAGAAACCAATTTTCCAGCAAAAAAGATGTCCAGGGTTATCTTATCAGCATTATTTGTGCCTGCTATATTGTACTTTGTTGTTGTATTGGCTATGGCAGGATTAGCTCCTTGGCAAGAAATTGCAAATATGAGTATGCCCGAACCTGAGCTGGTGGCTAAATTTGGGCTGCCTGGTATAATTGCTATTGCTGCTATAATATCGGGTATTTTGCACGCATTAACAACTTTAATGGGCTTTTGGACTTCTTCTGCTAGGGTGTTGTATGTGTTGTATGGAGCCGCTCAGTTAAATCAGCTACCTGAAATATTTACTAAGTTAAATAAGCATGGTCAGCCTGTTGTTGCCAATCTTGTTGTATTGGGATTTTCAATATTCTTCTGTTTATTTACCGGCGAGAATTGGGTTCAATATATTTATGCAATTTCCTGTGTAGCCGCAGGGATAATATATTTTGTATGTTGCTTGAATGTAATTGTACTGAGAAGAAAGCATCCTGAATGGGAAAGACCTTACAGAGCACCTGGTGGTGATTGGCTATTTATTTTAGGAATGCTTGTTGGAATATGGATTATAATTGGATCTACTTTAGAACTTGAACTAGGTGGATATATATCACTTGGAATCTATATAGTTATAGGGATATTACTGAATTTACTGATGGATATCTATAGAAAAAGAGATCCAGAAAAGCATAAACTGATTACATTAACACCAAAGGACAAAGCTAGTGTAGGCAGCAAATAAAATATAATAAGGGGGAATACCAGATGAAAGTAATTCCAAGCAATAAGGTTATATATAAATTCAAATACGATTTAGATTATGTGGAAAGGATTTCACCGTGAGAAGTTATAGAAGTTGAAACCAACGATTGTTTTTTTCAACAAATTTTTGATGAAACTCAAGTCCTAACGGAAATCGATTATGATATGTTAAATCCGGCTACAGGACCTGTTTATGTAGAAGGTGCAGAACCAGGAGATTTGCTGCAAGTCAAAATCATTAGTATTGATGTGGAAGATAAAGGCATAGCTGCAGTTGTACCTGGGGAAGGGGTGTTAGGTGATCAAGTTACAAAGCCTATAATTAGGGTTATCCATGTTAAGGATGGTTGTGCTGTATTTCATGGAGTTAAATTACCTATACAACCTATGATTGGTGTAATAGGAGTAGCTCCTAAAAAAGAAGATGGAGAATGGGCAACAGATAGCCCCTGGAAACATGGGGGCAATATGGATACTAAAGACATTAAAGCTGGTTCTACACTATATTTTCCAGTAAATCAAAGGGGAGCTTTATTAGCATTAGGTGATTGCCATGCTATTATGGGAGATGGAGAGATTTGTTTTACTGGTTTGGAAATACCTGCAAAAGTAACACTTGAAATAAATTTAATCAAGGATAAAAATATTAAGTGGCCTTTAGTAGAAACAGACGAATATACTATGGTAATTGCCTCAGGAGATGATTTAGAGGATGCAGTATATGAAGCCACTAGTCAGGCTGTAGGTCATATTAAGGATAGTTTAAAAATAGAATGGGAAGATGCTTATGTTTTAGCAAGTTTAGCTGTAGATTTGAAGATATCTCAGGTTGTAGATCCAAAGATGACTGTAAGGGCAGCTATACCGAAATATGTAGTGTCAACTGAAAAGTTAATTGAAGATTTAACTAAATAACCCGGACATGGGGACGGTTAACTTGTCCGAATTTGTCTGCATGATAACCCGGTAAATATAGCAACCCGGCACTAACCTATGAACCTATTGGTGCTGGGTTGTTGTATTTTCTCCCCCTTTTTTCAAAAAATTAAAGGATATTCAGCAAATATGTCGAATACTGTAATCATAGAAAAATTCAAAGAATTTAGGAGGTATTAATATGAAGAAAAGGATAACACTATTAATCCTAGCAATGATGCTAATTCTTATTTTAGTAGGATGTACAGGAAATAATCTTAAAAAAGCAGAAAAATTTATGGAAAAAGGGGAACTGGACAAGGCTGAGGAGATTTATACGGAACTGATATTAGAGGATGGCAAAAACTTTGAAGCATATGATGGACTTATAAATATATACAGGGGCTCAGGAGATATAGAAAAAACTGCTAAAATATTAGAAAAGGCTATGAAAGAAGGCTATGTAGCTCAGGATAAAACTATCTATCTGGAGCTTTTAGATTATTATATGGAATCTGGGGAGGTTGAAAAAGTTGACTCTTTGGTTAAAGGTCAATTGAAAGAGGTAGAACTTCCAAAGGAATTTTATGAAAAATACATAGTAAGCAAGGATACAAAAGAGGGAATGGATGTACTAGATATAGGATATGGAGATTTGAACAATGATGGAATAGACGAAATAGCTGTAGTTTACGGCAAATTACATGAGAATCATGGACCAGATATGTACCAGGATCTGAGATTTGTAATATACGATAAAGCTGGTGAAATATTATACCAAATGGAAGAAGAATATGGGCCCTATACAAAGCCTGATTTTGAATTAGTGGATTTATCCAAAGATGGAGTATTGGATTTATATTATTCAATTACCATGATGGCTGCCTCTAATAGTATGGAACAAGGATTTATAATTTCATATAAGGATGGGGATTTTGTCAATATCTACAATGGGGATAATATTACCTTTGACATAGGCACCGAGATAGTAAATGGGAATGCATTAAAGGTATTTTCGAATATAGCGAGACAATCCTATACCATCGAGCTTAATAGGGAACAAAGAGAGACTTATAATTTATATGATCCTAACCCTGTCTGGTGGAGAGGCACTTCAGAGGAAATAATAAAGAAAGATAATGGAGAACCTATAATAAGATGCAGTTTTGAGGTAACAGGAATGCCCTCAAATGCAGATGTAATAGCCTGTGTAAATGTTGATTTAGAGTATATAGATGGAGTATGGAAGCCTAAAGAAATAAATCCAGAACCTGTCAATGGGAAAACCATTTTAAGTTCAAAAAAAGGTGAACAATATGATGATGAAGAATATGGAAAAAATCTTCTACTAGGGGATTGGA
>JAAZMG010000137.1 GCA_012798935.1 Tissierellia bacterium
AAAGTAATGGCAGCAATAACAGCTATTCCAATACCAGAAGTTTTAATTGTTAGAATTTTATCAACTTTATCTTCTGAAAATCTTCTTCTAAACTCATTTAGTAAATCTACATGTCCCCAACTACATTCGTTACCCATTTCTTAGAAATTATTCTAAACATGCCAATAATTGCCTTTACTATTTCTTCTATATATACCAAAGCCATTACATAGTATACTGGAAGTTTAAATACAAGGGATCCTAAAAAGGCTAAGGGAACTCCTACAAACCATACAGCACCCATTTCCAATAGCATTGAAAACTTGGTATCCCCTCCCCCTCTAAGGACTCCTACTATCATAGTTCCATTAAAGGCTTTTATAAAGAAAAATATAGAGAATACTGTAAGTAGTTTTTTAGATATATAGTATAGCTCTGGTGTTAAATTTCTAAAAATTTTAAGAATCAAATCTGATGTAAAGAATAATATTATTCCAAGTCCTAATCCTAGCATAGCCGATATGATTAGATATTTATTAGCATATTCAATAGCTAATTCCTCTTCACCAGCACCTATTTTATTTCCAACCATTACTGTACATGCATTACCTAATCCTCTGGTCATAACCATAAATAAATTTTGAACAGTATTTAAAATTTGAACCGCTGCTGCTGCCTCGGTTCCTATCTTTGCATAGGCTATAGAATACAGTACAGTCCCTAAAGCCCATAATGCTTCATTTAATATTACTGGATAAGTCGTTTTAAAATATCTTTTTACAAAGCTTTTATTCCAACAAGTCATTTCTTTAATACCACCTGCTAATGGTCCATCTGTAGAATATATAGAATATAAAATAAGAGCTAATTCCACTACTCTGGCTATCAACGTACCATAGGCAGCTCCCCTTATCCCAAGCTCTGAAAAACCAAACTTTCCAAATATAAGTAAATAATTAAATAATCCATTAGTTACAAAAGACACAATACTTACAACCATTGGCATCTTAGCTTGACCAATACTCCTAGATGCAACTGCATAAGAAAAACTAAAACCAGTCAGTATATAGGTAAAGGCAACTATTCTTAAATACTCTACTCCTAGTCTAATAACTTCCCTATCACTACTAAAAATTTGCATTATCTCTTTAGGAATAAATAATGCAGCTAATGTAAATATAATTCCTATAACACTGCCAACAGAAAGGGATAATCCTAATACCTTCCTTATATTTGTAGTATCCCTTTTCCCCCAAAATTGAGCTATGAATATGGACGATCCTGTGGCTATACCAAATATTGTCACCCCATAGAAGAAAAATACTTGATTAGCAAGACCAACAGCAGCAAGGTTTTTCTCTCCTAGGCTAGTAATCATAAGCGTATCTAACATATTTACAGAAGACGCAATTAAGTTTTGTAATGTAATTGGTAAAGCTATAGCAATCATTGTCCTATAAAAATCTCTATCTTTCCACGAAAGTCCCATCAATTTCCTCCCATCTAAATAACAATATCATTTTTTGCGTTAGTATTTATGATTTTATCACATATTTTAAGTTTTGAATATATGATTAATAAAAAATCTAGAGTCTCAAGGGAAATTTTAAATTAATATTTTATTCTAAAATTTTGATATAAGTCAAAAATTTTAGTTTTGATTATGGATAGAATATAATTAAATAAAATATTGGAGGAATAAAAATGGATAACAAAGAAATTAACTGGGAAAATGAAACACTAACCAATCTAGTCAATTATATAGTAAAAAACCATCATAAATATTTACAAGAGGAAATGCCAGAAATAAGTAAATTAACTACAACTATATTAAGGGTTCACGACTTAAAGCATAAAGAATTTTTCAAGATTCATAGATTGTTTCATATTATAAAAATTAATTTAGAACAATATATAATAAAGAAGGAAGTCAATATATTCCCTTTAATTAAAATATACTATAGAAGACCTTCAAAAGAACTTTTAGAAGAAATAATAAACGAAATAAATGAAATGGAGCTGAACGAGATGATACATTAAATTTGTTAAAAAAATTAAGAAGGGTAACTGATGAATACTCTGCTCCAGAAAATGGCTGTGTTACTTATGATAAAACTTATGAAATGTTAAAAGAATTAGAATCCAATATACTATGTCATTTTAATTTAGAAAACAGTATACTATTCCCAAAATTGAAAAAGGAATTGAATAGATTTTAAATAATGTAAATTCCCCTTGACTTCCATCTCTGCACAATAAACAAAACAAGATGAGCTTTGAAACATTTCAAAATTCATCTTGTTTTTCAACGGTAATATTAATAGCTATATACCAATAAATTCTTAAGTTAGTGCCTGGTGTCCACATTCACTATTGTACTTTTTCTACGAATACTCCATATAATTAGTCCTACAACAAACCCAATCAATGCTGCCAGTACCCATCCAAATCCATAGTCAAATCCAGGTAAATATAAATGAGCAATACCAACAATCTTTTTAACTGCTAAATTTTGTTGCATAGGTTCTGGTAATGCTTTGCATAAATCAAAAAATGCTGCAATAAGTGTTAATCCCGTTGTCCATCTATAAACATCTTTCTGTTTGTGAATAAATGGATTTAATAAGGACAATAGGATTAAAGTAATTGCTAAGGGATATAGAAACATCAATACAGGTATAGATAGCTGAATTATATTATTTAATCCAAAATTAGCAATTATAAAAGAAAAAAATGTAAATAAAATAGTATAATTTCTATATGAAATTGAATTTGGAAACATTTTACTAAACATTTCTGCACAAGAAGTTATTAATCCAATGGCCGTTTTTAAACAAGCTACCCCTACAATAGCTGCTAATAATACTTGTCCAATAAACCCAAAATAATGTTCACTAACCATAGATAAAATGATTCCACCATTATCTGCACGACTAACACTACCTAAACTTGTAGCTCCCATATATACTAATGCAGTGTAGATAATGCTCATACATATTATACTAAACAAACCTGATTTACATGTTTCAACAGCAATTAAATGAGGATTATTAATACCTAGTTTCTTTACATTAGAAATAATAATAATAGCAAAAGCTAGAGATGCTAAAGCATCCATAGTATTATATCCATCTAATAATCCAGTAAATAAAGGTTGATTAATATAATTTCCTTGAGGTGAAAATTGATTTATCTGCCCCATTGGCTTAGCATAGGTTGCAATTATCAAAATTGATAAAAGTATTAAAAAAATAGGAGTAAGATATTTACCTACTAAATCTAAAATTTTACCTGGACGTAATGAAAAATAGAGAGTAAAAGCAAAAAATATAAATGAAAAAATTGCTAATCCAAGTTTTAAATATTCTTCCTTAATAAATGGATGCATTCCTACTTCAAATGCTACTGTAGCAGTACGAGGTATAGCAAATAATGGACCAATGGTTAAATATAGCAAACAAGTAAATAAAATTGCATAGCCTGAACTAATTGGCTTAGCCATATCATATAAACTTTCACTTTCTGAAATAGCTGATGAAACAACTCCCAATATAGGCAATCCTACGCCTGTAATTAAAAATCCAATAGTAGCCGGCATTATATTACTCCCAGTTGCTTGTCCCATTTGTACTGGAAAAATTAAATTGCCTGCACCAAAAAATAAACCAAATAGTAATGAACCTACTAACAAATTTTGCTGAAAACTTAATCTTTTTTTCAAATCTAACCCTCCTTGAATGTCATAGTGTTACAAAAATTTTCATCGTTTTTTGATAATTATTAAATTATCCTTTATTGTAACATATTTATATGAATTAATACAATTTTTTTAATGCTATAAATAAATTTTATTGAATAAAAAGGAGAAGATGGCTTTCACACAGCCTGCCATCTCCCTTGTCCCTACATCTCCACTGCAACAAAATGTTCCACACCATCGCCAACTAAATTAATGTGTCCTTCTTTAACAACTACTCCATCAGCTATTATTTTTCTTACTCCCTTGTTAACCTTATCTGGGTTTTTTACTTCTATATTATATATAGCGTTTCCATAGGTGTATCTAATACTATATCCTTCCCAATCCTTAGGTATACATGGGTTTATGAATAACTTATCTTTTTCTACTCTAAATCCTAATATATCTTCTAGCCCTACTCTGTACATCCATCCAGAAGAACCAGTATACCAGGTCC
>JAAZMG010000138.1 GCA_012798935.1 Tissierellia bacterium
GAATAAGCTCCAGCACCTGCAAATCCGGTAGTAATATTACATGGTTTACAGTTTATGCATATTCCTGTTTTTCTTTTAGGACAAATTCTTTTTGTTATAGGGTTCCCTTTTTCTAGAATCAAAATATTTCTATTAGGATTTAACCTTTTAAGTTCTAAAGCTGTGAAAATACCACATGGTCCAGATCCAACAATTATAAGATCGTAATGCATTTTTTTCCTCCTTAGAGTTTAAGTTTATCCACTGTATATAATATATCATTTTTCAAGAAAATACCACCTATTAATTCAATAAAAAACTACTTATATCTAAGAGAGATTTCTTCTAGGATATAAGTAGTTGAAAATATAATTATTAAACTAGCTTAAAACCAGCTTTTTTTCTTTTTATGATCTATCTTGTAAAAACCCTCAATGGGTAAGTTCTCTTTTTCACATAGGTTAAGTATTTCTTTTTTCTTTTCACAAGGAATTTTAGCAGCAGTACCACAGCTAGAACTAACTTGCCTTGGCACTGGCATCAATTTTACAGCATATTTCATATTTTTCATGGCCTTTTCAAAGATTAAAGCATGTTGTGTAACTTGAAATGTAACCACACAGTAAGTATCCTCCATATTTTCACCTATTTTCTAATATTAAGGGTGTATTCTTCACCTTTTTCTTCTACATTTACTTTATACCCTTTTCCTGTAGCAAACCTTGTAATATTTTCTACGGCAACATGGGCATCAACTAGAACCCGTATAGGTTCATTTGGGTTAGATTCAATAGCATCCTTTGTCATTATTACAGGTTCAGGACAGGATCTACCTCTTGCATCTACGGTTTTAGGCATTCTTTACACTCTCCTTTTTTTGATTTCTAGCCTTATTAGCTTCTTTAACAACGCTATAAGCTATAATTAAAACTACAATAATACCTATTATAACAGCAATTTTTCCATTATTAGTTACACCTTTTGGACTTGATGCTAAACCAAAATTATGAGCAAAAGCAGCTCCAACTGTGATACCTAATACAGTTATTCCTGCATCTGCATCTCCTTCACTAGCAAGTATCGTTTGTCTCACTGGACAACCTCCTAACAATACGGAGCATATACCAGTTAACACCATGCCTATAATATTCCATAGATGATCAGCATGAGCTACAGGTTGGCCTTCAAATCCTAATTTAAAGGCATCAAAATTTAATATTATGTTTGCAATAAAGTTAACTACAAGTATACCTAGTATTCCCCAGAAGAAATGATAATCTTTAATTAATATAACATCTCTAAAAGCACCGGCAGTACATATTCTACTTTTTTGAAGAACTATTCCAACTATCATTCCAAGAACTAATGATAGTAGTATGGGAGCTCTCATAGAGCCAGGACCTTCTGCACTAAAGAATATAAATTCAGGTTTAGCAATTAATAAAAGCAACAAAGCCACAGCTACAATTGGCATTACATAGCCAGATATTTTTGGTTGGTCTGTACTTCTACCAAGAGTATAACCTTTCTTTAAAAATTGAACTCCTATAAAAATTCCAACTAGATAACCTAAAAGTCCAGTTATTGCATTTAAATCTCCATTTCCAAGCCTTAAAATCAGTCTAAGAGGACATCCTAAAAAGACTAAAGCTCCTATAACTAAAAAGAAGCCTAAGAAAAATCTAATTAAAGGTGAGGAACCTCCTCTTGATTTAAAATCTCCTTTTACCACAGAAATAAGAAAGGCACCAAATATAAATCCAATAATCTCAGGCCTTATATATTGAACAATTTCTGCTCTATGAAGTCCCAGGGCTCCAGCAATATCCCTATAGAAACATGCAACACAAATACCCATGTTTCCAGGATTTCCAAATTTCAATAAAATGGCACCAATAAGACCTATAATACCTCCATAGATAAACATTTTACGTTTATCACCCATTACTAAAACCTCCTTATATATTAATTAACAATCTATATATAATTATATAGAAGTTTTTGGATTTTAAAAATAAATAATCTCTATGAGATGGGATAAAGTATTGATAAAATTAATACAGGAGGTTTATTTTTTATTCAAACAAGGCTTCTTCTAATAAGTCAATCTTTAATATTTTTATAATATTTTTATTAAAATCGATTATATTATCTCTTTTCATATTGGATAATTCTCTGGATAGAGAGGGTCTCGGAATGTTTAATAATTCGGCCATTTCCTTTCTTGTATAGGAAAAGGTTAATAAAGTACTGTTTTGTTTTTTATATTCATTTAATAAAAAAGTAGCAATTTTTTTTCTTATTGTATCTTGAGATAGATTTGTAATCCTTTGGCTTAGCATCATTATCCTATTAGATAAAAGGAATAGAAAATTACTTAATATTCTATTATTTAATTTTAGAAGTGAAATAATATCTGTTTCTTTTATATACATTATTTCTGTATATTCAGTAGCAGTTACAGTTGCAGGATATTTATGGTTACCAGAGAAGACGGGAGCTTCGCCAAATATACTACCTTTATCAAAATTATTTATTGTGGTGACCTGGCCTGAAGGAAATATCTTTTGAATTTCCACTTTTCCTTGTAAAATAATACCTAAACTATCACAAACATGATCTTCCATAGCAACTATTTCATCTTTTTTATAATTTGATACTCTATAGGGGATTATTTCTAATATATTCATAATATCTTCTTTGCTAATACCTTTAAATAAAATGCAGTTCAGTAATTGTTCACTATACTTTTCCAAATTTATACCTCCATTTAATTATGATTAATTAAACATATTACAATATATCTTAGTCTAATTTTAATACAAAAGGAATTTATAGACAATAGAGTTTAATATAAGAAAAATATAAGCCGAAAATTTTAAAAAAAATTATAAAAAAATGTGATTGTTTGATTAAAAATGGGTAAATAAAGACTTGAAGGTATATTTGCATGTTATTATTTTAACCTTCTTATAATTTTGCAGGGAAGGAGTGTGAACTTAGTAGTTTAAGATTATTATATATTAGTTTATATTATATAAAAGGAGATTAACTATGAATAAAATACTATTGATTAATAGGTTAGATCCTCAGGATTATTCACAAGAAAAGAATAAGGTTTTTTTTATGATAGGAGGTATGAATATACCCTCTGTTGAAAATAGGCTTATAGATGTGATCAATGACTCTAACATTATAGAACCAGGAGATATGGTTTTGAAATATAATGGTATCGAGCTAAGGATATCCACTCAACAAATACCTGTTGTTGCTAAATTATTGAATAATGAGAACTTTTCTATATATGGTATATATCAGTTATATAATCCAGATAAAGAATAGGACATTTGTGCTTTTTTTGTAGTAATATACACGGAAGGTTTATTTTAATAGAGGTGGTTAATGTGAAAAAATGGAAAAGGTATAGTATAATTTCCTTACTAGTAATTGCTATTATATTAGGTCTTTTTATATATACCAAACATTCTGTTAAAAGGGAAGTGACTTTGTTATCCGATACCATTGAAGAAAAAATTTCTAGAATCTTAGAGCTTTCTACGGTTAAATATAATTATACTAATGTAGCGACTTATAAAGATAATAAAAAGGTGAATGGGTTTAATATGCCTTTTACAAGTAAAAGTTTTATAATAAAATATAGTGGTTATATTAATGCAGGTGTAGATTTAAATGGGGTAGAAACTCATGTTATTGATACACAATCTATTAAGATGATATTGGACAAGCCTGTTATATTTGATAATGTAATAGTTGAAGAAGAAGTATATATCTATGATGAAAAGGATTCGGTTTTTAATAAGCTGAGTTTTGAAGATTTATACGATGTGTTAGTTAAAGAAAAGGAAACCATGGAAGAAGAGGTAATACAAAAAGGATTATTAAACGATGCAGAGAAGAATACAAGGGAATTGTTGACATCCTTACTTCAAGGTATGGGATTTGAAAACATCGAAATCATATTTAGATAGTAGTAGAGGCAGATATACAGATCTGCTCTACTACTTTTTATTTTATTATTCTATTAGATAACAATCTACTATTTCTCCAAAATAGAGGACATGATAATCTTTATTTTTATAATATTGGTTTTTTATATCCTCATTTAATGTGCTTGGCTCCATAGCTTGTTTATATACTATATTACATTCATAATGTAGTTCACAGTCTTCAATAATAGGGGAGACTACCTTTCTTCCCTTTTTTAATTTTAAATTACATTCTTTAAACTTATCTACATCTTTACCTGAGTATGTACCACAGTAGGTTAATTCTTTCTTTAAATTATTTTTCAAAGGTATACTTACAGTAAAGTCTTTAGCTTTTTCTATTAGATCATAAGTATATCTTGAGTATCTGACAGCTACCATAAAAATAGGTTTGCCCCACACTATACCTACATTACCCCAACCAATGGTCATGGTATTAGTGTTTTCACCGTCTGTTATTGTTAAAAAAGCACCTTTATTAATTTGATTTAACATCTCTTTTAGCTTATCATTAAAATTAATTTCTTTTATCATTTCTCCACTCCTTTTTTATAATCTACATACATTATATAGGATATTTCCAATAGATAAAAGTCTATCCATTAGTTTTAATTATTTTGTATAAGCATATAAATAGTACATAGGGGGGATGTTATAGATGGATAAAAGGATAAAAATTATTCTATTATTATTTATTTTAGTACTTGTAGTTATAATAATAGGAAACTATATTCATCTTTTTTTTATTAAAAAAGGGATTAATTATGAGAATAAGGATACTTATTTAAAAATAGATAAGAATAACTTAGCCATATTGATAGAGGTAGATAGAAAGCAACTTTACCTTATAGACTTATCTTCTAATAAAATAATAAAAAAATATGTGATAGCTTCTGGAAAACCAGATACTCCAACTCCCTTAGGCACTTTTGAAATTGTAGAAAAAGCTAGATGGGGTGGAGGATTTGGCTCTAGATGGATGGGCTTAAATGTTCCTTGGGGAAGATATGGAATTCATGGTACAAACCAGCCTGGTTCTATAGGCTTTAATGCCTCAGCAGGATGTATTAGAATGAGAAATAAGGATGTAGAGGAGCTTTATAATATTGTAGAACATAATACAACTGTTAGTATAGTAAATGGAGAATATGGTCCTTTTAGCCATGGTTTTAAAACCTTAAAACCAGGGGATAGAGGCGCAGATGTAATGGAAGTTCAAAAAAGGTTAAAATTTAAGGGATATTACTTAGGTCCTCTTGATGGTATATATGGTGAAGGCATGAAACAATCTTTAATTCAATATTTAAGAGATAACAATATGCCCTTAACGGATAGAATAGGGCACCAGATCTATAAAAAGTTGGATATAATACTCATGGATTAAAATTAATAATTATGATTAAATTAACAAACTTTGGGCATATATAGTATAAGGAATAACAAATTGACCATAAATAAAAATATTATTGTTTAACTTTAGGAGGTAAACTATGGCATCTGAAAAATTATTAAAAGAATTAAACGATCAAATGAACTTTGAATTTTTGTCAGGTTATTATTATATGGCTATGGCAGCATATGCTGCTAATGAGGATTTTAATGGTTTTGCTAATTTTCTTATTGTTCAGGGACAAGAAGAATATACTCATGGAATGAAATTTTTTGATTTTATAAATGACATGGATGGAAGAGCAACTATGCAAACTATAGAAGAACCAAAAAATGAATATGGATCCCTATTAGAAGTGTTTGAAGAAGCTTTATCCCATGAGAAATTGGTAACAAGTAGAATAAACAAATTAATGGATATGGCTAAAGAAGAAAACAACCATGCTACTGTAAGCTTTTTACAATGGTTTGTTGATGAACAATTAGAGGAAGAAAATAGCATGAAGACTATAGTAAATAATTTAAGAAGAATGGAAGGACATTTCCAAGGTTTATATATGCTTGATAAAGAATTAGGAACAAGAACATTAGAGCCAATTGAATAATCAAATCGGAAAAGTTTAAAAGACAGGTTCTGAGACCTGTCTTTTTTAAATATATTATCTTCTATTATCTTGTTGTAGTTCCTCCACCCATACTTCTTTGTGCCATTTCAACTAATCTTTTTGTCATATATCCACCAACATATCCATTTTGCCTAGATGGTAAATTACCTTTATCCATTGAATTATAGTTTGACATGCCAAGTTCAGAGGCTATTTCTAATTTCATTTGATCAAGTGCTTGACGTGCTTCGGGTACTAAAATATTATTTGTTCCTGTATTGTTTGTTGTCATTTTATTCAACTCCTTTCTTAGGTAATTAATTTTTATATAGTGATAAGATTTTGTAATAGTATTATGTGTAGAAAAAGATAAGATAAACCATGTAAATTTATGTAATAATAGTTGGGATTTCTAAATTAGCCATTAAATGAATTTTAATTTTAAAATTCTATTTAAATTATATAGATTTATATAAAAAGTTGTATTAATATAGGATATAATGAAAACAAAAACACATGAGCATATCATATATGAAGATGCAAGTAATTTTATTTGAAAGGATGATTCACTATGACAAACTTCCATTTTGCAGGATGTGATACAGTATACCTAGCAAAAAAATATGGGACACCTTTATACGTTATTTCTGAGAATTATATTATTGATAGAATTGAAGAAATTAAAAGAAATTTTATAGGAAAATATGAAAATGTTGGAGCAATTTATGCTAGTAAAGCTTTTTTAACTAAAGAAATGGCTAGAATAATAAAAAGAGAAGGAATTGGAATGGATGTAGTGTCTGGTGGAGAACTATATACAGCAATGGAGGTAGGATTTCCAGAGGAGAAGATTGTATTTCATGGAAACAATAAAACCCTTCATGAATTGGAAATGGCAGTAGGAAATGGAGTAGGTAGAATAGTAGTAGATAATATATATGAACTTGATTTATTAACCCAGATAGCAAAACAATATAATAAAAGGGTAAATATACTATATAGAATATCTCCAGGAGTCAATAGTCACACTCATAAATATATTCAAACGGGACAAGTAGATTCAAAATTTGGAATACCTATAGGTGGAGGCAAAATATTTGAAGCAATTGAAAAGGCTATGAATTTAAGTAATATTAATTTATTAGGATTTCATTTTCATATAGGGTCTCAAATTTTAGACAATATAACCTACCTAGAAGCTATAAAAGCTGTAACTAAGTTAATGAGAGAGGCTAAAAATAGACTTGGATTTGAAACGAAAGAACTAAACACTGGTGGAGGCTATGGCATACAATATGCCGGAGGAGAGAAGAGAAAGCCTATTTCCTTCTATACAGATCCAATAATGACTGAAATAAAGGATAATTGTAAAAATTATGACTTAAAGGTTCCTAAGGTAACTATTGAACCTGGTCGTTGGATTGTAGGAGAATCGGGTATAACTTTATATACTATTGGTTCTATAAAAGAAATTCCAAATATAAGAACTTATGTATCTGTAGATGGAGGTATGACAGATAATCCACGACCAAGTTTATATGAAGCAAAATACCAAGGTATAGTTGCCAATAAAGTTAATAAAGAGGCTAGTCAAGTTATTACTATAGCAGGTAAATGTTGTGAGTCTGGGGATGTATTAATATGGGATTTAAAGGTACCAGAGATTGAAACAGGAGATATTCTAGCTGTACTATCAACAGGAGCATATAATTACTCAATGGCAAGTAATTATAATAAAACACCAAGGCCTGCGGTTGTTATGGTAAAGGATGGAATAGATAGATTAATAGTAAAACGAGAAACCTATAAAGATATGTTAAGAAATGAAATATAAGCTATAAATTAAAAACTATATTTACTATAAATGTAACTAATATAGCAATTCCGGTGGTTAGTCCAAAGGTAAATAAGGGCCATTTCATACCTCCGGTTTCATTTTTTATTGTTAAAAGAGTGGTACCACAGGGAAAATGAAGCAATGCAAACAACATAAAATTAAAGGCTGTAATAATGGTCCAACCGTTATTTAATAGCAATGTTTTCAACATATTTATATCACTAAATTCTAACATAGCTCCTTTCGACATATAACCCATTATAAGTATAGGTATTACTATTTCATTAGCAGGTAACCCTAATAAAAAAGCCATAAGGATAAATCCGTCTAATCCTAAAATTTTACCAAAAGGATCTAAAAAGTTTGCAGATATGCTTAGAATGCTTTCTCCACCAATATTCATATTTGCAAATATCCAAGTTATGGCTCCCGCTGGAGCAGCCACCAGCATGGCTTTACTTAAAACAAAGAGAGTTCTATCAAAAGTACTTCTGACAATAACCTTTCCTATTTGTGGTTTTCTATAGGAAGGTAATTCTAGGGTAAAAGATGATGGTATACCTTTTAAAACAGTTTTAGATAAAAGTTTAGATACTAAAAGTGTTACTATTACACCAAGAACTATCATAAAAAGAACAGACAAGGCAGCAAATATTGAATAATATCTTCTATTAAAGGATTGACCTATAAAAATTGCGGATATAGTTATGATTATTGGGAAACGTCCATTACAAGGAACAAAATTATTTGTAATGATTGCTATAAGTTTTTCTCTTGGAGAATCTATTATTCTACAAGCCATAACTCCAGCAGCATTACATCCAAATCCCATACTCATGGTTAAAGCTTGTTTTCCTTGAGTACCAGCTTTTCTAAAGGAATTATCTAAATTAAATGCTATCCTTGGTAAATATCCTAAGTCTTCTAAGAGAGTAAATAAGGGGAAGAATATGGCCATAGGAGGCAACATTACTGATACTACCCAGGCTAAAGTTCTATACACTCCTAAAATTAACATATCATGGAGCCAAATAGGAGGATTTAAATATAAGAAAGTTGTGCTCAATTTAGATTCTAGGTTAAAGAGTAATTTAAATAGTAAATCAGAAGGATAATTAGAACCTACTATGGTAATCCAAAAAACAACGACTAAAAGAAATATCATTATAGGAAATCCCATTTTTTTACTTGTAAGAATATCATCTAATGTTTTATCCCAATTCTTTTTGTTGGTTTTCTGGATAGTAATTGTTTCTTTTGCAATCATTTCAGCTTTTTTATACAATGTAGCTACTATCTCTTCTCCTTTTTTAGAATGAGGCTGTAGAATTTTTTTTATCTCAAACAAGGCTTCATGAGCATTTTTTTTAAGTAATAACCTTTTAATCTCCTCTTCCATGTTTTTGTCACTATCTATTAGTCTTAGAGCTATCCATCTAAGATTATAACTTTGGTAAATATACTTAGATAGTATACCTTCTATTTTATCTATTAAATTTTCTATATCCTTATCATATATAACCTCTTTAGGTAATATTTCTATCTCGTTTTTTGTTATTTTATCTATAGTCATAAGAAGTTTTTCTATACCAATTCCATCTCGAGCTATAATGGGTATTACAGGAACATTTAGTAGTTTTTTTAATTTATTTATATGAATTTCAATCCCTTTCTTCTTAGCTTCATCCATAAGATTAATACATACTATAACATTGTTTGTAGCTTCCATAACCTGAAGAACTAAGTTTAGATTTCGTTCTAGACTAGTACTATCTACTACAACGATTGTTATTTTGGGGTTGCCAAAACAAATAAAGTCCCTAGCAATCTCTTCTTCTTGAGAGTTTATAAATAGAGAATAGGTTCCAGGAAGGTCTACTAATAGATAATCTATATCCTTGTACGTAAAACAACCCCTGGCATTGGCTACAGTTTTTCCTGGCCAATTACCAGTATGTTGTTTTAATCCAGTTAAGTAGTTAAATAATGTACTTTTTCCTGTATTTGGATTGCCAGCTAATCCAATGACAGGTTTATTTTCTGTACTTTCTAGTGTAATATTATCTTCTATATTATTTTGACTGATTTTACCTATCACAATGCATCACCTATATTATACGAATTAAAATATTTTCAGCTTCTTCTTTCCTAATAGCTATTATAGTTCCCCTAATATTAAAGGCAATTGGATTGCCAGACGGACTATATCTTTCGGTCTTAACAATAGTATTTGGTATGAGTCCTAAATCTAAAAATCTTCTCTTAAGATTATTATCCTTTATATATTCAACCTTTCCAATTTTCCCTATAGGAAGGCGACTTAAGGATAGTTGCATATTATCTCCTCCCTAAATTCAATGGATTTCTCCATCTTATTTACTTTCATATTATGAATTACATATATGATAGGTTACAATATTTAAAATTTATTCATGTAACAATTAAATATTAGAAACGTACTATATATTGAAAAGGAATTAATTTAAACTGTTAGGAGGATTTAATATGAATGGAGATTATTATCATGAAAGAAGAAAAGAAAGTCTATTAGCAAGGGCTTATGTGCCTATTCAGATTATGAATCAAGTATATAGTCCCAGTGAAGCCCTTAAAAAGGGAACATTATTTCCAGAATTATATAGACCTTATAAAGTTGGAACAAGAGATGTAAGTGGAGGTGGATTTAATGGATAAAGAACAGATGAGATTGTTAAAAGAACTTATGGAAGTTGAATTTGTGGTATTAGAGACAGCTCTTTATTTAAATACTCACCCAAATGATGAAAGAGCTTTAAGACTTCACAACACCTATTCCCAAAAACTTAGTGAATTAGAGTCTTTATATCAAGCCAGATATGGTCCATTAAAGAATACTGGAATGAGTGGTTGTCCGTGGGCTTATATTGACGGGCCTTGGCCTTGGGAAATAAATTTTAATATGTCTTAGAGGGGGATAGAAATGTGGATATATGAAAAGAAACTACAATATCCTGTTAGAGTAGATACTACCAATCCTACTCTTGCAGCTATGATAATAGAACAATTTGGTGGACCAGATGGAGAATTATCAGCTGGTATTAGATATTTAACTCAAAGGTGGACTATGCCTACAAACCAAGGAAAAGCTTTGTTGACAGATATAGGCACAGAAGAACTAGCTCATTGGGAAATTATAGGTACATTGGTGTGGAGATTAGTAAAAGATGCACCAATAGATAAAATAAAAGGAACTCCTTTTGAAGCCCATTATGTAAATCATGGAAAGAGTCCATTTCCTCATAATGCAGCTGGGGAAGCTTGGACAGCTGGATATATACAATCTAAAGCAGACCCTATAGCGGATTTACATGAAGATATGGCAGCGGAAGAAAAAGCCAGAGCAACTTATGAATATTTAATAAGAGTTAGCGATGATCCAGGAGTAACTGATACCTTAAGATTTTTAAGACAAAGAGAAGTTGTTCATTTTCAAAGATTTGGTGAAGCCCTTAGAATACTGCAGGAATATATGGATAATAAAAAATATTATTGATAGGCAGAGAGCATTCTCTGTCTATTATTTTAAGTTAAATCTAAAAAGTAGGATAATATATCTGCTACTAATACTAATAAACTTAGCCCTAGACTTATCAGTTTAAAAAGGGTACAATATTCATGTAGCTAAGTTTTATGATGAGAAAGGGGAATTATATATGCATGCAATGACAGCAGAAAATTTGAGATCAGCCTATGGTGGAGAAAGCCAGGCACATATGAGATATAGAATCTGGGGTGATAAAGCTGATAAAGATGGTTTTCCAACAGTAGGAAGACTGTTTAGGGCAACTTCTGAAGCAGAAGAAGTACATGCTACCTTACATTTTAAAGCTTTAAAGGATGAGAAAGGAGATTTTTCTGTAACTGCAGGGGCCGGGTTTGGTCTTGGAACCACATCGGAAAATCTTCAAGGTGCAATTAATGGGGAAATGTTTGAAGTAGAACAGATGTATCCTGCATACATAGCTGTAGCTGAAATGCAAGATGAAAAAACAGCTTTATCAGCTATGAGATTTGCCATTGAGGCAGAAAAAGTTCATGCAAACTTATTTACAAAGGCAAAAGAAGCTGTAGATAAAGGAAAAGATTTAGAGGCAGATGAAGTCTTATTGTGCCCAGTATGTGGATTTGTTACTATAACTGGTGAGGAAGACAATTGCCCAATATGTAAAGCAAAAAAAGAAATATTTAAAAAATTTTAATAAGGCGCCTTTTGGTGCCTTAGTTTTTATGCAAACCTTTTCATAAATTGGAAGTTCTTATAGAAATTAATAGTAAAATGGACACAGGGAGTGATCAAAATGATTGTAGAAACATTAGGCCTATCATTATTGATAGGAAAGTTAAGAGGCGGCAAGATAAAAAATCTTGAAAAACTTCATATTAAAGGATGGTATATGTTTATAATTGGATTTATAATGGAAATTATTAGTATATTAATTGTAGCTACTACTGATGGAAAATTAGCAAAGTTTATAATAGAAAACTTTTTTACAATTCATATTTTAATATATATAATAGTAATAGTTGGACTTATATTTAACATTAGAGAAAAGGAAATGTGGTTAGCCTTAATAGGAACCCTATTAAACTTTATTCCTATATTAATTAATGATGGAAAAATGCCTGTGTCTATAGAAGGTTTAAACAGTTCATATCTATATACCCAATTAGATTTATTAGAAAGTGATAGAATATTGACTCATATTTTAGCTAATGAGTATACTAAATGCTATTATTTGTCGGATATAATTCCAATACCAAAACCTTATCCCTTTCCAAAGATTATAAGCATAGGGGATATATTAATAGGAATAGGTATTTTTTTATTAATTCAAAACTATATGAGGTATGAATCTAAGGAAATCAATATGATAAACTTCTCAAGCAACCAAGGTTATAATAAAATTGGTTTTAAGGATAATAATGCTAAAGAATGAACATTGGCAAGCCAATAAGTGGTAATTTTAATGAATAGGAGACATTTTGATGAAAGGAATAGGAATATCACCAGGTATAGCCTTAGGAAAGGTATTTATATATAAAGAGCCAGAAATCGTCCTGTTTAAAAAACAGGTTGAGGATTTAAATTATGAAACAGAAAGATTAGAGAGAGCTGTTGAAGAAGGTCTTAGTCAAATTGAAAATATATATGACCAGGTATTAAAGACTCTTGGAAAAAGAGAAGCAGAAATATTCAATGCCCATAAGATGATTATGAAGGACCCAGAATTCGTTGGGCTTGTGGAGAGAAAGATTAAATCTGAAAGAGTAAATGCAGAATGGGCTGTAAAAGAGGTAGTAGATTATTATATAGAACTATTTAAAAATATAGAGGATGGATATTTAAGAGAAAGGGTTTTAGACTTAAAGGATGTTTCAAAAAGGCTATTAAGAATACTTTTAGGAATCGAAACTGTGGATTTAGGTTCTTTAAAAGAAGAGTGTATAATTGTAGCAGAGGACCTGACACCTTCAGATACAGCTCAAATGAACAAGGAAGTAGTAATAGGGCTTGTAACTGGACTAGGAGGTAAGAATTCTCACACATCTATTATGGCCAGAACTCTAGAAATTCCGGCCATAACAGGCCTGAAAGGTATAACAAATGTTGCAAAAAATGGGGATTTTATGATAATCCATGGCAAGGAAGGATTATTATTATTAAATCCATCTGAAAAAGATATAAAAAGATATAAAGAGAAGAAAAGAAGCTATGAAGAATTTAAGTTAAAATTAACAAAAATGAGAAGGGAAAAAAGTATATCAAAAGACGGTATAAAAGTTGATGTACTAGCAAATATTGGTAACCCAAAGGATGTGGACAAGGTAATAGAAAATAATGGAATGGGAGTAGGTCTATATAGAACAGAATTTCTTTATATGGGTAGAAACAAACCTCCTACTGAAGAAGAACAATTTAAAGCCTATAAAATAGTAGCTGAAAGGTTAGCAGGAAGACCAGTTATTATTAGGACATTGGATGTTGGGGGAGATAAGGATTTACCCTATTTGAATCTTTCCAGAGAAAAGAATCCTTTTCTAGGATATAGGGCTATTAGGCTTTGTTTAGATATGATAGATATATTTAAGATGCAATTAAGGGCAATTTTAAGGGCTAGTGCTTTTGGGAATATAAAGATAATGTTTCCTATGATATCCAATGTAAAAGAGATAAGGGAAATAAAAAGAATACTAGAGGGAATAAAAAAAGAATTAAGAGATCAAAAAATACCCTTTAATGAAAATATTGAAATAGGGATAATGGTAGAAGTTCCAGCTGTTGCAATCCATTCGGATATATTTGCTAAGGAAGCTGATTTCTTTAGCATAGGTACTAATGATTTGATCCAGTATACACTAGCTGCAGATCGAGGCAATCAAGACATATCTTATTTATATAGCCAATATCACCCGGCAGTATTAAAGCTTATTAAAATGACTATAGAAAATGGTCATAAAGAAGGTATAAAAGTTGGAATGTGCGGAGAAGCTGCTAGTGATGAAAAACTAATACCTATTTTATTAGCTATGGGATTAGATGAATTTAGTATGTGTCCATCTTCTATGCTTAAAGCAAGGTGGATAATAAACAAAACGTCCAAAACAGAGGTTGCAGCTATGTTAGATGCCATTCTAAGTTTAGCAACAGCAGAAGAGGTTGAAAAGTTTATAGATGAAAAAATAATCCTAAGTTAGTTTCTTAGGGTTATTTTTTAAAAAATTTACCAATAATATAGTTAACTATATTATTGGAGGAGATATTTTTGGATACTAGATTATTTATTATCGCAGTAACGCCAGCAATAGCTATAATATTTGCTATATATTTAAGTGATAGATATGATCGAGAACCTTTAAAGCTATTAATATTAACCTTTGTACTAGGTGCTTTATCCGTGGTACCTATACTAATAGTAGAGGAATTTTTATTAAGTTTAAATATTTTTACTGGGGTATTAGGAGCTTTCTACACAGCTTTTATTGTAGCTGGATTTACAGAAGAATACTTTAAAAGATTAGTTATATTAAAAATGCCCTACAAAACAAAATATTTTAATGAAAAATTAGATGGAATAGTCTATGGAGTGTTTTCAGCTATGGGATTTGCCACTGTAGAAAACATAGTGTATGTAGTATATAGATATGCGAATAATCCTCATGTTGGCTTGTATAGGGGCATATTTTCTGTTCCAGCTCATGGGATATTTGGCGTAACTATGGGATATTATTTATCTTTAGCAAAGTTTGATACTGATAAGAGAAGAGCTAGAAGAAATCTGATGAGATCCCTTTATATGCCTATAATTCTTCATGGTACATTCAACTTTATACTAATGGCTGGTATTCCTCAGTTGAGCTTATTGTTTGTTCCCTATGTAATATATATATGGTGGTTAAATCAAAAAAAGTTAAGCAAGTTTATATATGATTCAAAGGGTAGATTTATAGATATAAAAAGAGAAAGAGAATAATTAGGTTGAATAATACCTTTGTTAACTATAAAATGATTTTATAGACTAACAAAAGGGAGAACTAGAATGAAGAGAAAAGATATTGCTTTTATTTTAATGATTTTAATATTAAGTATATACTTTTTTTCTATCTATAATTTAACACCTGATATAATGGTGAGCAAAGATGGGACAGGCCTATATGAAGAAGCAGGACCATCAAATAGTATAATAGAGGAAGAGAGTATAGAAAACAAAATTGTTACTGGCACAATACTTGCTGCTGGGGATATAATGTTTCATATGCCTCAAGTAAAAGCAGCTTATGATCCAGTTACTAAAACTTATGATTTTAGAGATAATTTTAAATATGTAAAAAAACATATTGAATCTGTTAATCTATCCATAGCTAATTTTGAAACTGTTACGGGGGGAAATGAAATAGGATTTTCTGGATTTCCCAATTTTAATTCTCCTGAAGAAACTCTTTTAGCTATAAAGGATGCAGGATTTCAGGTTCTTACCACTGCTAATAATCATTGTTTAGATCAGGGAAAAAAAGGTCTAATAAACACTATATATGCTATAGAAAAACAAGGTATGAAAAACATTGGAACCTATAGGGAATCAAGTACACCTATATTAATAGAAGAGATCAATGAAATAAAATTGGCTTTATTATCCTATACCTATGGATTCAATGGAATGGAATATACTATAACAGAAGAAGAACAAGGATATATGGTAAATAAAATAGATGAAAACAAGATAAAAAAAGATATACAAAATGTCAAAGCATTAGGAGCAGATATGGTAGTAATCTTTATTCATTGGGGAAATGAATATGAAAAGGAGCCTTCCGAGGAACAAATAGAGTTAGGAAGAAACATGGTTAAGTGGGGTGCAAATATAATATTTGGCAGTCACCCTCATGTAATCCAGAAAACGGAGACAATCAATTATAATGGAAAAGATAATTTTATAATATATTCTATGGGAAATTTCCTATCCAACCAGCGTAAAGAAATTATGAACAATAAACATACTGAAGATGGAATAATGGTAAAGGTACAACTTGAAAAAGATTTTTCAAAAGATGAAACTATTATTAAGGATATAAAATATATACCTACATGGGTTAGAAAGTATAAAGATAACAATAGATTAAAATATGAAATAATTCCTATTGAGGATTTTCTAGAAAATGAAAGTTTACAAGTTCAGTTAAGAAAAGGTGAAATGGTGAGAATAGAAGAGTCTTTTCATGAGACTATGGACAAAGTAGTTCAACATTAGAGGGTTATGGGTATTATTATATAGATATTTACTTATATATTATGTTCAAATTGGTATCCGTTTGTTATATAATGATAGTATAATATAAAAAAACAAAAAAGGTGTGGTAATTCTTGCAAGGGCTAAAAGAACTTTTTCTAAATATAAGAATGAGAGATATTATCGATATTTTTATAGTTGCATTAGCTTTTTATAAACTTTTCATGCTAATTAAAGAAACTAGGGCAGAACAACTTACTAAAGGTATATTTGCTTTATTTTTATTTACAAAAATAAGCGGGTGGCTTGAATTTTATACTGTGAATTGGATTTTAGAAAAGGCCATGACAGTAGGAGTTTTAGCCATACTTATAGTTTTTCAACCTGAACTAAGAAGGGCTTTAGAATATATAGGGAGAAGTAGATTTTTTACTAAATCATTTATTGAGATTAAAGGGGAAAGTTTAAGTGAGGTAGTAGACGAAATTGTAGAAGCGGTAGCTTCTCTTTCTAGACAAAAAATTGGAGCTCTTATTGTTATGGAAAGAAAAACAGGTTTAGGTGAAATAATTGATACAGGAACACAAATAGGTGGTAAGGTTTCTAGTGATCTTCTCATAAATATATTCATACCAAATACTCCTCTTCACGATGGTGCAGTAATAATAAAAGAAGATATTATAAAGGCTGCAGGTTGTTTTTTACCTTTGACTGATAATACATCTTTGAGTAAAGATTTAGGTACTAGACATAGGGCAGCTCTTGGGATTTCCGAGAAATCAGATAGTTTAACCATAGTAGTATCAGAAGAAACAGGAGCTATTTCTGTTGCCGAAAGCGGTAGTTTAGCTAGATATTTAGATACAAAAACCCTAAAGCAAATATTAATGGATATGTACAAACCTAAGGATCAAAAACAAACATTTATTACAAAGTGGAGGCGAAAAGATGAGCAAAGAGAAACAAAATGATTTAACTTTAAAAATCTTTGCTCTAATAATAGCTATCATTTTGTGGAGCTATGTTATGAGTGAAGTTAACCCCAAAAGAACAGAAGAATTTAAAGTCGATGTAAACTTTTCTAATGTAGCAAGTTTAGAAAGGCAGGGATTAGTAATTCTAGAGCCTAAAGATGTATCTATTAAAGTAACTGTTTCAGGCAGAACATCAGATGTAATCAAGATTTCAGAAGAAGATATTATTGCAAAAGTAGATTTAAGTGGTTATAAAGAAGGGAATGTAAAAGTACCTGTATATGTGGATGCCCCATATATGGTAGAGGTAGTAGATTATACTCCCAAAGAAATTTTATTTAAATTTGATAAACTTGTAAGACGGGATAGCCCCGTAACAGTTAAAACTACGGGAGAACTACCAAAAGGATATACTTTAGGAGAGCCAGAGGTAAAACCTCAATCAGTATATATAGAAGGACCTAGATCCTGGGTTAGCTCTGTATCAGAAGTTGTAGCTTTGGTAAATATAACAGATATTACAGAAGATATTAATGCAACTGTGCCTATAAAACTAGTAGATGATGAAGGCAATGATGTTAGAGGAGTAGAAAAAGAACAAAATGTAGTGGATATATTTATACCTATATATCAGACCAAAAAAGTACCTATAGAGCTACAAACAGAAGGTCAATTACCTGATAACTATGAGATACTTGATATAAGTATAAAACCAAGTACTATTGAAATAAAAGGTAAGAAAGAGAATTTAATAGGGATAAATTCCATTAAGACTAAACCAATAGATATTAATGAATTAATAGATAATAAAAATGTAGTCCTAGATTTAGAAGTACCTGAAAATGTAGGTCTTACTAATCCAAATCAAAAAGTTACCATAACATTGAATATTGATGAAAACAAAACAAAGACTTTCCAGTATAACTTAAGAGATGTTAATATTAGAAACCTAGACCCGGAACTTAATGTGGATGAGAACGAATTAAACAAATCTTTTGAGGTGACTGTTGGGGGAAGTAGTTCTAAAATTGATTTATTAAATAAAGAAAACTTGACTATAGAGTTAGATTTGTTTGGTTTAAAGGAGGGAACTCATACTGTAAATCTTTTAGGAAAGGGGGAAGAAGGCATTACTATAATGAAGATAGAACCTGAAAGCTTTAATATTATACTTAAAAGCAAGGAATAGGATATAGGTTAATATATTTATATAGTAGGGTTCAAAAGGTTACAGCATATAGGGAAGGGGTGTAATTCTAATGGTTAAATCCTTTAATAATTTATTACAATTAGTTCAGGAAAAAGAACCTAAAAGAATAGCCGTTGCAGTTCCAGAGGATAAACAGGTTCTTAGTGCTATTAAGGCTTCTAAGGATTTAAATATAATAGAGCCCATATTGGTTGGGAATGAATTCAAAATTGTGAACATAAGTCAAGAAATAGGTTTTAATTTATCAGGAGTAAAAATAATAGACGAAAAAGATAAAGTTCTAGCTTCTAGGAAGGCTAC
>JAAZMG010000139.1 GCA_012798935.1 Tissierellia bacterium
ATCAGTACCCCTTTAATCATTCTTATTTCTATTCATTCTATTAAAAGACCATATTACTAAAATCATACCTAAGAGCGTAAACATACTACCTAAAGATTGTTTATCCATATGGCTTTTCCTTTCCTAAGTATATTTAAGTATAAAACTCAATGTTAAATCCGATTCTAAAATTTTAATCTTTATTTAGTTAAATTATAGCATAGGTTTATGTAATTTATAATAAATATTGTTGACTTTAATATAAAAGTGATAAAATAGTATTAATAGGAAGAAAGGACTGATGTAATAAAATGACAGAAAAAATATATCTAGAAAATCCATATTTACGACAAATAAGTGGAAGAATTGTAGAAAAAAAGTATATGAACAATAAATATTATATTAAAATCAATAAGACCATTTTTTATCCTAATCTTGCAGGTGGACAACCTGGAGATAAAGGTACTATAAATGGGGTGCAAGTTTTGGATACCTATGAAGATGGAAATGATATTGTCCATGTTGTTAAGGAAAACATACATAGCGATAAAGTTGAACTGTCTATAGATTGGGACAATAGATTAGATTATATGCAACAGCACTCTGGACAACACCTTTTGTCTTCTGTTTTCTATAAATTGTATAGTGGGGAAACTATTGGATTTTATATAGGAAAAGAATATGTATATATTGATGTTGATATTCCAGAAATTAGTGAAGATGAAATTGAAAAAATAGAACAATTTGCAAATAAAATAATCTACTCTAACTTCCTAATAAAAACCTATATTATAGAAAAAGATAAGCTTGACCAAATACCTGTTAGAAAAGAACCTTCTGTTAACTCTAATATTCGCATTGTAGAAATTGATGGCATAGATTTTTCCCCTTGCTGTGGTACCCACCTTAGACGCACAGGAGAGTTAGGTATAATTAAAATTAGAAAAGTTGAAAAATATAAAGGCAATATTCGGGTGGAATTTGTGTGTGGTAATAGGGCTTTAAAAGATTACACTTGGAAAAATAAATATATTAGAGAAATAAGCAATCTGTTATCATCTAAAGATAAAGATGTACTTAATAAAGTTGAAAAATTATATACTCAAAAAGAAGAACTAGAAAAGAAAAATAGAAATTTAAAAGAAGAACTTTACAAATATAAAGGAGAAGAATTGCTAAAAGAATCCAAGCCAATTAATGGAGTTGGCTATGTTTTTAAAAAGTTTTCTAATATAGAATTTAAAGAGCTTAACCATATAGTGTCCTATTTAAATTCTGTAGAAAACATAATAGCTATCCTTGGAATAGGTGGCATAGAAACTAATCGATTCATTATAAGCCGAAGTAATGATTTAAATATCAATATGAAAAGTATCTTTAAAAGTGTATCTAAAAAATTAGATATAAAAGGTGGAGGTAGCCCTCAAACAGTACAGGGTGGTTGTTCAAAAGACGAATTAGATTTAATTCTTCAAAGTTTTTTTGATGAAATAACAAATAGTTTATAACATACACACAACAAAAATAAGACAAGGTACCGTCTCCTTGTCTTATTTTATCGGTGTGGCTTCGTTTTTTAAAAATTCTTCTTCCCATAGGACAGGGTATCTACCAATAGCCCATTCAGCCATAACAACTCTTTCAGCAGTTTTAAGCTTAATCTTTGCCACTGGTATATCTGCTATCTCTCCTTCGTCTATTAAATATACCAATATGTTATTATGAGTTAAGATAACTATTATATCATCATTAGGAGAAGTAAAAGCGTCTATTGCTTCTGGAACCTTCATTTTTATTGCACTCCAGGGTATGGAAAGCTCATCATAGTACACTACTTCTTTTGGAGGAATAGATTTAATATTAAAATCCTTATAAACATATTTAGTATTTTCAATAAAGTTAAATCTTCCTTTAAATATCCAATGACCATTCCTTCTAAATAAGCCAAAACTTTCTTCATTAGGATTTAAGTCTATAGAACTATTCTTGTATTTTCCATCCTCTAATTGTATCTCTTTGCTAGCACCTTCTAAAAAAGCTTCCTTCCCAATTTGTCCAGAAATATCAGAAATCTTCATAGGTATACTTTTATTAAGATAATCAATAGGGTATAATTCTAACTTTCTTTCTCCTTTATTTAAATAATGAACTTTCTCTAAAGAAATATAATCATTACCAATATATAAAATGTTTTTAATAGTATTTTCCTCTTCTAGCCTATTTTCTAACTTCTTTTTTTCTTCTTTAATTTCCTCTTTCTTTAATTCTATTGTCTTTTTTAGAGGATATGCAATTATATGGTCATTAATTTTATCATCTGTCTTTTCTCTATTTACTGCTACTTTCCAGAAACCTGTCTTTCGTGGTAAAAATATATCTTTCATTTCATAAATACTATCTACTTCTTTATTATAACTTCTTATCCATATAGTTCTATAGTTCCATTTTTCCACATTATCTTCTTTGTTTTGCAAATCTAAAGATTTAAGTCCAATCAATACACCTGATCTTAAAATATCATCATCTTCAATACTTGCCATTCTAAACATTGCTTTATCATCATAATAATATTCTGCTATTTTCTCATCTCCTACTTCTTCCGAAATCTTATTTAGATAAAAAAACACTCCATCAATATTTACTATAATATTTTCTTCAGATTCTTTAATAAACTCGTAGAAAAATTGTTCTTTGCTCATAACAGATACAATTTGAATTTCACCTTTATCTATATTTAAAAACTCAGGATTTGTTTTATATTGATATATAAGATAATCAGTTGCATTTACATTTTTTATTTTAAATGACGGATCTAAACAATAATCGTCATCTATAGCTACTAACTTTTCATGAAATAAAACCTCTTTACCTATATATGCTTCAGCAGTTTTTTCATCTATAGAGCTAATGCTACCCAGTTTGTAATCCTTTATAACCCATTTCCCAGTAATAGGTAAAAGGCTGTTATCTGGAGCAGCTATCTTGTCAGATATTTCCATATCGTCAATATTACATGATACAAATAAAAAAGTGACTAATATTAAAATAATAACAAATAAAGGTTTTTTCATTCTTCTGCTCCTTCCTCTATTGGAAGAGATACAATTATTCTTGTACCTTCATTTAATTTGCTTTTTATTTCCATGGAACCTCCATGGAGTTTAATAATCTCATCACATATAGAAAGACCTAATCCACTATTAGATTTACTATTTTTACCCTTATAAAACCTTTCCATAATATAGGGAAGATCCTCTTTAGATATTCCACAACCATTATCTTCGACTTCAATTAATACACTATCTTGTATTTTATCAGTGGCTAAAGTAACTTTTCCTCCAGCTGGAGTAAATTTAAAAGAATTATCCAATAAATTTATCAATACCTGTTTAATTCTATTCTTATCTCCAATAATAACGGGCAAGTCCAAAGAATTAAAAACTTCCAATGTAATATCCATTTCTTCTGCTCTAGGCTTTAATTGCTTGCTTATTCTATCTACAATGTCTACTATATTAATTTTTTCTTTATCTAGAGTAATTCTCCCTGATACAAATCTTGAAAAATCTAAAAGTTCCTCTACCATATTGGTCAATCTATCGCTTTCTTTTTCTATTATATCTAATCCATCTATAAGCAATTGATTTTCACCTAATTCCTCAGTTTGCAAAGTGATAGCCCAACCCTTTATTGAAGTTAATGGAGTCCTTAACTCGTGAGATATGGAGGATATAAAATCATTTTTAAGTTGTTCTTTTTTAATCAATTCTTCAGCCATGTAATTTAAAGTATCTGAAAGTTTGCCAATTTCATCGTCAAATCTTTTTGAAGATCTAATCTTTAGTTGGCCATCAGCCATTTTTTCTGCTACCCCTGTTACTTCTTTTAATGGCTTAATTATTGTATTAGCAAGGAATAAACTAACAATTCCAGATATTGATACTACTATTATTCCAACTAATAATAAAATTTTAGCAATTTTTCTTATTATTCTATTGGTTTCTCTTAAAGATGAAATAAATCTTAATACTCCTATATTTTTACCCTCCATAATTAAAGGATAAGAAACGGCCATTACCGATGATGTATCGTATTCTACATCACCTACCCAAATCCCTTTTTCTCCTTCTATGGCCTTTACTACATCATTTGTAGTTACTATATTGGACGTATGGGAAACGCCAATAGAATCCATTAGAATTTTACCATTTAAATCTAATATTTGCACTTGAGCTGTTGTTTGACGCCAGAACACATCTACATCATCTATGATTATATCCTCTAAACTTGTTGAAGAAAAATATCTAGAATAAAAATCCGATGAAAACATAATCTGATTGGAAAGTATTTCTTCCATACTTTTATAATAATATTGTTTTATAGCGTTTACTAAAAAAACTTCCAATATCAATACTGTAATAATTATAATCAACATAAAGTTTCCTACTAATCTTCTCTTTATACTCGTCTTCATGTTTTCCTCCTAAAACTAGTCTAGGCTTCTCCATCTATAACCTATACCCCATACAGTTTCAATATAATAAGGTTCACTAGGGTCATTTTCAATTTTAGATCTTAGCCTTCTGATATTTACATCAACAATTTTTGAATCTCCAACAAAATCATAACCCCATACTGCATTTAATATTTCATCTCTGTTAAAAGCCTTCCCTGGATTCTCAATAAAAAGTTTCATTATTGAATATTCCGTAGGAGTTAACTCTATTTCTTCATTGCCTTTATAAAATTTTCTAGAATATTTGTCAACTTTAAAAAGGCCATCTACTATTATATTCAAATCATCCTCCTTAGTTGTTTCCATCCTTCTAAGCAAAGACTTTACCCTAAGAACTAGTTCTTTTGGATTAAATGGTTTTACCATATAATCATCTGTACCATATTCTAATCCCATAATCTTATCAATATCCTGAGATTTAGCTGTAAGCATAATTATTCCAATAGTGGAAAATTGTTCCCTTAACCTCTTACATACCTGGAATCCATCAATTCCTGGCAACATAATGTCTAATATAACTATATCTATTGATTCATCCTTTACAATTTCAAGTCCTTTTTCCCCAGTGTCAGCTTCTATAGCAATAAAGCCGCTTTTTTCTAAATTAACTTTAATAAATTTTCTTATATGCTCTTCATCTTCTACAATAAGAACTTTATTATTTAAAAGCATTCTAACTACCTCCACTTATATAAAATAATTGCTGTTGAAACAGCAATTATTTTAATATATCAAATTCATAGTCATTTTGTTGTAAATACTCAATTATTTCCGGTAATGCCTCTACAGTAGTCTTTTTAGCACCCATGTCATGCATAAGGACTAGAAGTGTATTTTTTCCATTAGCTGTATTTTTAAATCTTTGTATTAATCTATTCTTTGAAATATTTTTACCTTCCGCATCCCCATTTAATGAATTCCAATCATAATAAATGTATCCATTATCTACCACTGTTTTTCTAAAAGGTGCTCTTTTATTTCCAAAGGAGCCTCCTGGAAATCTAACAAGCTTTGTTTCATATTCATTACCTAGTATGTTTTTAAACACCTTTTCAGTAGCCTTTAATTCCTCAATAAAATTAGCTGTATTCTTATATATATATTTATAATTATGGCTATAAGTATGATTCCCAATAGCATGGCCTTCATCATACATTCTTCTTATTAATTCTGGATATTTTTCTGCTAAATTACCGATTATAAAAAAAGTGGCTTTTACATCGTACTCTTTGAGTATATCTAGTATTTGGGGAGTTATAGTATTTGATGGTCCATCATCAAAGGTTAAATAGGCTACCTTTATGCCTTTTTTCTCTCTTGATTCCCCCTCCAAAGCTTCTTTTTCCATTTTTTCTTGTGCCATCTTAGCCTTTTCAGCTTCTATAGCCGATTTTTCATATTCAAAAGCCATATTTATAGCAGATTTTTCAGACATTAAAAGGATACTCTCTGATACATCTCCAGCTTCAACTACAGATGAGACATTTTTCTGACTATATTTATAAGAAGTTTTTACAAAAAACAAGGAGAATATTACGATAAAAGCAATAACATATTTCCTCCTTCCTCTTTTCTTTCTGTTTTTTTGTGTCCCGGTCATTTATGTCACCCCTTGTCCCAAATTATCATTAAATATTATATACTATCTTTATTCCTTATATATAGAATACTACATAAATAGAAATTATGCATTACAAAAATATAAAATAATTATTACAAAAGAGTTACAGCAAACCCTGACAAGAAGATGAATATATTGCCTGGGTCTGCTTTCATAAACAGTAAAAAGCTAGATAGAATCTATTTCCTTCATTAATACCAAGGAGAATTGTAATCATAATATCTTGGCCCATAATCGTAGGGATTTATTCTTCGAAATAGTTCTGAAAGAAGTATTATGGATATAATATCCCTAACTAATCTTCTCCTTCCATAAAAAGGTCTTTGGGCTACTCTATATCTTCCCCTTCTACCTCTTCTTTCTCCAGGATCTTCATTTATTTCCGGACATTCTACTACCACTTTTTCGTATACTTCATCTATCATTACTTCCATATCTTCTTCCGTAATATTTCCCGTAAACTCATTGTTATTTAAATATCGACTTACAGTATCTATTGCTTTAGGATAAATTCTATAATATAGTTCTGGATAATTAAATTCCATATTAAAACCTCCCTATACATATTCATATTATAATATGCACAAAGAGGTTGTTTTGTCACTAATTTCTAAGAAACTAAATCTTTAAACTGGGATTTGTATAGTTTAGCATAGATACCATCTTTACCTAGAAGTTCTTCATGGCTTCCTTTTTCTTCAATCCCCTTATTGGTTAATACTATTATTTCATCTGCATTTTTTATTGTTGACAATCTATGGGCAATTATTAATGTTGTTCTATCTTTAGAGAGCTCTTCTAAGGATTGTTGAATTAATATTTCAGTTTCATTATCTAAAGCAGAGGTTGCCTCATCCAATATTAATATTGGAGGATTTTTTAAAAATAATCTTGCTATAGATATTCTTTGTTTCTGACCTCCCGATAATTTAACCCCTTTCTCTCCAATATAAGTATTATATCCATCAGGTAATGTGAGAATAAAATCATGTATACGGGCTTTTTTAGCAGATTCAATTATTTCTTCCTCTGATTTGGAAGGGTCTCCATAGGATATATTGTCCATTATGGTTCCAGTAAATAAAAATACATCTTGTTGGACTAAGCCAATATTTTGTCTAAGAGATTTTATTTTAATATCTTTTATATCTTTATCATCAATTAATATTGTTCCCTCATTTATATCATAAAACCTTGGTATTAAATGACAAAGGGTTGTTTTGCCTGCTCCTGAAGGTCCTACAATGGCAACAGTTTTTCCTGGATCAATATTTAAGTTTAAATTTGATAATACTCTATCTTCACCATTAGTATAACTAAAAGAAACATTCTCAAATTTAATATCACCAACTACATCTACAAGTTCTATAGCAACTTCTTTATCTACAATATCTGGTTTAATATTCATCACTTCCATAAATCTTTCAAAACCAGTCATTCCATCTTGGTACTGTTGCATAAAATCTGATAATCTCCTTATAGGTTGCATAAAGAAGTTCACATATAGCATATATGCAACTAAATCACCTGTATTTATAAATTTCCTATGGACGAAATAACCTCCTATACTAATTACTATTAAATTAAGAATATTTGTCACAAGACCAATACCAGCAATGAACTCTGCCATAACTTTATAAGAAGATTTTCTCGCTTCCTTAAACTGATTATTACCTTCATTGAATTTCTCTATTTCATAATCTTCATTGGTAAAGGATTTTGCAACCCTTATACCTGAGATACTATTTTCTAATTGAGCATTTACATTAGCTATTTTTTTTCTAACCTGTCTAAAGGACTCCTCCATCTTTCTCCTTTTATGCATAGCAAACCAAATCATTACTGGAATGAAAGCAAATATTATTAAAGTTAATCGCCATTCTATCCTCATTAAAAGGACAAAAGAACCCAATAACATTACCAAGGAGATAAACAAGTCCTCTGGTCCATGATGAGCAAGTTCTGTAATATCCCTTAAATCATTTACCAATCTTGACATTATATGGCCTGTTTTTGTATTATCGTAGTAGCTAAAGGGTAATGTTTGTAAATGGGAAAACAAATCCTCTCTCATATCATGCTCAATGTAAACACCTAGAACATGCCCCCAATAGGCAACTATATAATAACTTATATATCTTAATATGAATAAAAAAATCATTACAATAGTCCATTTAAGTAAAAGATCCATTCTTCCTTCCGGTATAATAACATTGACAATATTTCTTGATACCATAGGAAATACCAAGTCAAATATTGATATTAAAAACGCAAAAAACATATCGATAAAAAACAATTTCTTATGTGGCTTATAATATGAGATAAATTTCTTTAGCAATCTTAATCCTCCTTATTCAAATTGTTATATAATCTGGTTAAATTAATCAATAGACTATCTACTTCACTTTCATTCATTGTTTGTAAGGCAACATAAGTGGCCCTACTGTTTCTCTCCTGTCTTATAGTGTCAATTAAATTTTTCCCTTCTTCTGTTATAGTAACTCTTGTCATCCTTCTATCCTGTTTATCCCCTACTCTATTGACCAGTCCTTTTTCTTCTAAACGGGATACCTTTTCTGATATAGTATTTTGTGCTTTATTAAACTTTTCAGCAATATCATTAATAGTAGGAGCCCTTTCTAAAAGGTCTATATAAATCAGTAGATGATATTGATCATAAGTCAATCCGTATTCTTGAGCTATCTGATGCCCTTTTGTATGGATTATATTGCTACATTCTCTAATATAATTTGATATGGATTCTGACTTTTTGTACAAATCCATAGTATCTCCTCCTAAAATAACAATTTCGGTTACCTAATATATCGTGTAGCGATATTATATCATCTCTATTTCTTTTTTGCAATTATCATATATAATTATATATAGCACATAATTATAGGAGGATTTTATGAATTTATTTTTAATGTTTTTTACTACATTTTTTATTCAACTTATTATTGCCATGGAAATGAACTTTATAGGCCCTTTAGCTCCTTTCTTATCCAAATATTTTAATATAAAGGATAGCTCTGTAATCTTATTTAATATAGGATTTTCTCTTGTAGGCTTGCTAGTACCAATATTAGGAGTTTTTGCAGATAAGTATGGAAAAAAGAAAAGTTTAATGGTGGCTTTAATCTTCTATATTAGTGGTACAATAGTAAGCGGTTTTGCTAAAAATCCTATCATATTTGCCTTAGGTAGAATCTTCATAGGAATTGGTTACTTTTCACTCAGTGGTACAAATTTATCCTACTTAAGCGAGTTTATACCCTACAAATCTAGGGGAAAAGCTTCCGGCATACTGAGAACAGCTTTTGGTTTTGCTATTTTATTTAGTCCTTTATATGCTGGAAATATAATAAGTAAATACAATAATTTAAGTAGGGTATACCTTCCCCTTACAATTATAGGTTTTATTTGTTTCTTATTGTTATTAAAGCTACCTGAGACAAATAAAACTCCAGAGGCAAAAATTGATATTAAAGAGCTGTTGATAATGTTAAAAAATCCAATAAACTATAAATCTTTATTGGTTCTATTTTTAATCCTTGCTACTCCTTCTTTATTGCTTAGCTTTTTAGGAATATATCTTTCTAATAGTTTTAACCTTGACCAAGTTCAAATCGGCTATTCATATAGTATAATTGCTTTCGGTTCAATATTAGGAATTATTTTTGCTACTTTATTTACGGATAAATTAGGAAAAGAAAAACTATCTAGGATCTTTTTTACCCTTATATTAATAGCTTTAATCCCTATAGTGTTTTTTAAATCTGCACCTATTATCATTGGATTCTTAGTTATAATTACTATTGGCCTAGATGGAGGTTGGACAGCCTACCAAACTCTTTGCTCTGAAATAAATCCTCAAAAAAGAGGTACCTTTATGAGCTTGTTTTATACTGTAAATGCAATGGCAGTAACCTTTTATTCTACATTAGGTCCTATATTTTATCGCATAGGTGGATACAAATTTTTAGTAATCATTTCAATAATAACCACTTCTATTGCACTTAAAATACTGTATAGTTTATCCATAGAAAAGGATATAATTAATAAAAAAATATACTCCTCTAGATTCTAGAGGAGTTTTCTATATTAAAATAGATTAACAAGGATATTAGATAGTGTACCATATATATAAAGGTAATCATACCTGTATCATTTAATATAAAACCTATAATCCCTGTAATAAATATTATATAGATTTCTCTTTTTAAAAGTATATCCTTTATCTTTAACAGACTTTTTAGAGAAATTATCTGTGAAACTATTACTATGCTAAAAGGAGGTAATAAAGTAAATTTTATTAATTCCTTTACCTTAATTTTAAACATATTTACAAATTCACTTATTCCAAAATTTTTTATTCTAACTAGAAAATCTATAGCATGACTTTTCTCGTTGCTAAAATAATCAAAATACATATTTATACTAAATATTAGAAGCCCAATTAGGATTAGTAATAATATGTTTTTTATATCCCGATCTTCCCCTAATAAATTTGTATATGCCATAATTAAAAACAATACTACAGAAGTTAAAAACCCCCCAGTATTTGCACCATAATTACTAGACAAAACTACCATATTTATTGAAAAATATAATAGGCAAACTAGATTGTCTATAAACTTATTTGGTATTAAATCCTTAACAAAAAAATAACTAATAATAGAAGTGACTAGTAAAACTCCCATTATCCCATTGTTAAATCCATAATATCTAGCACCATAAAACAAATTATTAAATCCTATATAGGAATTATATATAATCTCTGGATAAAAAAGAATGCCAAAGATTATAAGTATATAGGTTAAAGTTGAAAATAATCCTATAGTATTTATATCCTTATCGGAAATAAACATGGTTATAATATAGGTAGTCAACATATTTATAAACAAATACAAAACAATATTTATATGTAAACTTGAAGCCCCCATTAGCAATGAAATAAGTATATTTATAACTATAAAATTGTTATAAATATTTATATCGTCAAATTTTTCTTTTTTATTCTTATATATATAATATGCAGAATAAGCTTGTATAAAATACACAATTCCGTGAAATATAGATGTAATCCATATTAAATTTATAGTCTTTTTAAATAAATTTTTAGCCTGAGCAAGATTGTTCTCCTTATCTATTATATTGATTCTATTGCCTATAGCTGAAAAGCTTTCTTCTCCATTGATAGAAAGTAATTCTACAAATATATCTTCTATGGTTATAAATCCTTCCCTTTTAGTTGAAGAACTTTTAATTAATCCTCTATTATCACCATTCAAATATATAACAGGTGCTAAGTTTTTGTTTAAAATATACCTCATCTTATCTGAAACTTTATTAGGAATTATTATAATATTATAGTCCCTAAATTTATCAATATATCTTTTTAAAAGATCAGCTCTGTATTTGCTTTCAGCTATCTCATAGGAAAGTACAAGTATATTAGAATCAGATAGGTGAAAATTTGTCTTTCCCATTAACCATTTTTCATCATATTTTATTTCAATTTCTCCATATTTAATATTCCCATTTTTATCTGCAGCAACAATAGCTGAGGAGTTATCCCCTATATAGGAGAGCCCCTTATATTTTAATCTATCACCTAATATCTCTAATTCTATATTGTTATTACGTTTAGTTAAATCCTTAAGCATATTTTCAAAACCCACTACCTTTATAGTTCCATCTTTATTTTTATAAAGGCCTTTATAAAATTCTGATTTAACCCCAACTTTTCTTCCTGTTCCAATAGAAAAATACAGACTTTCATTATTATAAGGTCTTCTAGTTCTTAAATTCATAAATCCTATTCCAAAATCTTCATCAGAAAGGGTTTCTTCAACATTCGCCAAATCCAACTCATCTAATAAAATTAAAATAGATTTATCTTGGATAGCATAAGAAACGCTGCTAAACAAAAAAACTAAAATTAGGGCTAAAATTAGTATTATATTGTGTTTTTTCATAAGAACACCCTTTAATAAATAATGTAATTAATTATACAAAATATACCTAAAATTATTGAAAATATGCCTAATAAATTTTTATATTTATTTATATTATTATATTGATCTAATGTTTTTTCCTCTATATTTCTTTCATTGCCAACTTTTTTGATTGTATATTTTTGACTAAATATAACCAAAAACCCTAATAATAAAAATAATACTCCTATTACTAACAACTATAACACCTCATCTAATTAATTATTATTAATATATCTATTCTTTACAACTTCTTAGTTGTAATCTACTTATTAAGCTTTATAAATTTCTAAAAAAGATATTCCATAGGGTAACTATTTGTTTTTTTATAAATCCAGTTTATCATATCAGATAGAACTTTATCTTTTTCCTTTTCATTTAATATTTCATGATAAAGATCATCATAAATTTTTATTTCCTTCTTGTCCGAAGAAATACTATTATATAAATATATAGCAATTTCCTTTGGGACAATTTTATCCTTTTCACCATGAGTGATTAAACAAGGATAATTATATTTTTCTATATTCTCTTCAATCCAATCCACACCTTTTACTAAAAACTGTACATATAAATTTAATGTAACCTGTTCCAATACTAGAGGGTCTTTTTCATAATCTTCTACAACACTACATACATCCTTGGATAATTGGTTTTTTATCTTCATCTTTGGTAAAAATATATTAATAAGTTTATATAAATCTCCTTTGATTCCCTCAACCTGAGGTAGTCTTTTTACTGCCGCTCCTGAAAAAATTTGCCCTTCTAATCTACTAGGATATTTAATCCCGTATAGACAAGTAATAAACCCTCCCATATTATGTCCCAGCATAAATAGAGGCATTTCAGGGTATTCTTCTTTTGCTAAACTTACCATTTCATCTCCATCATTAACAAAATCCATAAAACTTTTAATATCCCCTTTTTTAGATTTGCTTCTTCCATGACCCCTTAAATCATATCTATAAACTCCAATTTTCTCTTGATTAAATTTTTTTGTCACATAATCATATCTATCACAATGTTCTGCAAATCCGTGGTTTATAATTATATTAGCAATTGCCCCTTCAGGTATATCCCTTTTATAAAAGAGCTTTATTCCATCTCTACATTCTAAAAAATTCTCCATTCCAATCCTCCTAATTAATACTGCACAATATGCTATATTTACAATCGCCTTTACAATTATTCTGTTTTTCATATTGTTCAATTGAATTATTTTTAGTAATGAATTGAACAAAATTGCTTATATACTTATAGTTTTTATCTAGGCTTTCCTTACTAATATCTATTTCTACTAATTCTCCAGTTTCCAAGAATAAAATACATGCTCTTTCTATTTCTATATTGCTTATCCTTTGAAAAGCGTTAGCATATAATTGTAATTGAGGTTTATATATATTCAATAGATAAGATTTATTGTATACTTTGTTAGTTTTAAAATCCAATATTTCAGCTTTATTTTCCTTTATATTTATTCTATCTATTATACCATTTATATAGGTATCTTCAATTCTTAGATAAAAACTTTTTTCTGTATAAAATCTATCATAATCATCCCTATAGTTTTTTAAATAGTTTTCTATATAAGGGCTCAATTCTCTTTCTATTTCCTGACTATACTCTATCCCAAAGGAATTAACTACCTTTTTCATTAATTTTTTAGGCTCCGTATCCCTTCTATAATATTCACAAAACTTGTGCACTATATTTCCTCTAGTAGTGGGTTTTAACTCTTGTCTTCCTCCTATTTGGTTCTCTATATAATATTCAAAAGGAAGTTTCTTATAATAGTCCATAAAAAACCGTCTCTTACATTGATTAAATTCTATATACTGGGATACACTAACTCTTGAAAAGGCTTTTTGATTATATCCTGGTACCTGTCTAAGCAAAGGAAAAACCTTATAGTCAAAATTTTTGGACTCAAATAATTTCTTATCAATCATTTTTACAGGTTCTTTTAGATCTTTGTGAACATTTATACTAGCAATAGAATTTATTTGTTCCATGTCTATTAAATCTTTAATCATTTTCTTAAATCCACTGCTTTTCCCTTGATTACCAATTATTAATCTCTTTTTTGCCCTTGTCATAGCTACATATAATATTCGTTTATTTTCCTCGTCTTCCTTATTCCTTATTTCTTCTTTCATATTATCATATAAAATCGAAACTTTATCATATTTTAAACCAATCCCCTTATTTTTATCAAACAATGCAGAAGGTTGTTGATAGTTAAATCCTCTAGACATTTGAGGTATTACTACTACAGGAAATTGTAGTCCTTTCGATTTATGAATGGTCATTATCTTAACCACATCTGCATTTTCAGATTCAATCTTAGCTTGAGCTTCATCAGAGCTCTTTAACTTCTCCATATAATCAATAAAATCCTCTAGGGAACCTACAAAATTCTTATCGAAATCCCTAGCAATCTCTAAAAGCTTATAAACATTTGCTACTAACTGTTTTCCTCCTTGATTAAGTAAAAGAACTTCTAAATAATAAGTCCTATTAATAAGTTCTCTCAACAACAAATTAATCCCATGCAAATTCTTTGCTATAATTAATTTAGTTAATATCTTTTTTGCTTTTAGAGTTTTTTCTTTATCATCTCTCTCTATATAGGGAATATCTTTGTCTAAAGTTTTTAATAGATTATCCTCCTTATATCTTAACAACCAATATAAAGTTTTATCTGAAATCCCTACCATAGGCCCTCTTAAAAAACCTATAGTGGATATAGTATCATATGGATTGCTTATAGCTTTTAATCCATTTATTAAATCTATTATCTCCTGCCTCTGATAAAATCCCTTTCCTCCTACATTATAATATGGAATCCCGTATTCCTTTAATGCATCTTCATATATATAATCAACAGTGGTTGCTCTAAATAGTAGAGAAAAGTCACCATAATTAAAGATTTTTTTATCTACCAATTCTCTTATTCTACTGGCTATTAATCTACTCTCATAATAGGTGTGATAATCGCTATTTTTTATATTATCAGGTATTTTTAAATCTTCTTTTTCCAATATCTCTACGTCTATTTTGTTTTTAGATATATGATGCTCTTCAAGCTTATCATATCTACTTCCCATTAATTTACTAAATATTGTATTTACAAACTTCAAAATAGTATCCACTGTTCTAAAATTTTTATCCAAAGTAACTGATTTCTGCTTTGATATTCTTTCTATATCCTCCATTACATCATAAAATACATCTAGATCTGCCCCTCTAAATCCATATATAGATTGTTTTGGATCCCCTACTATAAAAAGGTTTGACTGATCTAGTTTTTTATCTTTAGTACATAGTTTATAAAAAATCTTTTTTTGCAGCTCATTGGTATCCTGAAACTCATCTACCATAATATATTTAAATTTATTTTGATATTTTTCTCTAATGGACTCATTGTCTAAAAGTTTTAGAACCAGTATCTGTAAATCATCATAATCTAATACTCCTTCTTCGTCTTTTTTCTTACTATATTTATCATCTACTTGTATCAATAATTCTAACAAAGTTTCATAAAGCCACCTATATTCCTTTTCTTTAATAAGAAGTATATTGTTGATTGAGTTTTTTAGATTCTCTATTGTATCTGCTTGTTTAGAATTAGTACCAATATTATCATATAGATATTCTAAAGTAGGTATTAATTCTTCTTTAGAATATCTATTATTATAAAATTTAAGCCAAATATCATCAGCTTTTAATTTATATATTTTAGAATTCTTTCTAGAATTATCCATTAAATATACAAAAGTATCCTTTATATATTCAATCTCCCCTAAATCCAATTCAATACTATCAATAAAATCCAATGTCATCTTCTTTGTATCTTTAAATGAATAACCTACACTTCTTATTTTATAGTATATACTTTTAACTTCCTCAACTATCCTATCTAAATTATCCCTGTTAAATATTTTAATCATATTATATATATTTTTATCTTCTTCAATACCTTTTAATAGTAGATTTAATATAGTTTCTTCTAAAAGTAAATCCCCTTCATCATCATCTAATACTGTAAACATTGGATCGATATTTACCTCTAGAGCATTATCCCTTAATATATTGGCACAAAAACTATGGATTGTAGAAATATTTGCTTTTTCCATATCCTTATAATACCTTCGCCACCTATTCCCTAGGGGAAATTTATTTTTTATTTTCTCTCTTATCCTTTCTTTCATCTCTTGAGCTGCTTTTTTAGTAAATGTAATAGCCACTATAGATTCTACTTCTCTATTTTTTTTCAATTCTCCATTTTCTAAAATATATACATATCTTTCTGTAAGTACTTTTGTCTTTCCAGTCCCTGCTCCTGCATTTACAGCTATATTTTTATCAATGGTGGCAATAGCTAAATTCTGTTGTTCTGTATTTCCCATTATTTCACCTCCATATTCCCTTTGTATCTACATATCTCCTTATATATACAAAAAGGTGAACATTCCATTGGGTTTACTGAAAAATTTCCTTTATGGATAGAATCAATATAGGATTTTATTGATTCTTTGGTAATATCCAATAATTCTTCTAATTCCCCTTCAGTTATAGCCCCTTTGTTCCTTTTACTTACCAGATGGCTTTCTTCAATATTTCCGATTTTTAACTCAAATTCTCCTTTTGATATTATTCCATACATGGCTGCTACAACTTCTTTTCCCTCTTGGGACATAATGTATACAGGGAGTTGTAAGGATAAGCCAGAACTCATATCTTTTATATTCTTAGTATTATAATCACTATTTTTATAATCTATTATTATATATTTATCCTCATCAACGTATTTGTCTATTCTATCTATGACACCTGTAAGTGGAATTTTTATATCATCTACTTCTATATTAAAAGATTTTCTTCGTCCAAATTCCACTTCAAAGTCCACTGGTATAGCTTTTTTCTTTAACCTAGATAATCTATCTAAATCAGCCTTTACTAAATTTAGTATCCTATCTGCATTGTTTTCAATTCTCAACTTCCAAAGATTAGTTTCTACGTTCATTCCCATGGATTCCATTATTTCTTCCATTTTATTTATAATATATTCGTAAGTTTTATTGACATCAAATATTTCCTTACTTAATATATGATTTTCAATTTCCATTTTATAATTAGAATAATATTGTTTTAATATATCATGGGTAATAATTCCTCTATCCAAAGGTGTAAAATCCATCAAAGTCCTTTCCATCTCTTCTACTTTTAAAATGTTGTTTAATAAGAAATAATAAGGACATTTAGCATAAGATTCTAGATAACTAATAGAGTATATTTTATCCTTATGAATATTGTAGATATCCTGGATAATATTTTCATCACCAATATTGCCACTATATTTATTAAATTCATCTTTATTTCTTTCTACCTCACATAAAATCCTACTATTTACTTCCTTAAATGTAGATTCATCTATATGATTATACATAAGAAATTGATTCTCATCGTATTCTTCTTCCTCATAATATTTTCGCAGTAGATAGTTAGATAATTCCTTTTTGGTTGTCAGCTGATCTGATTCAGTTTTAAGCAGATAATCCATATCCACATTTATGACCTTAAGTTTTTCTTCTAATTTTTCCCCCTCTATTATCCTTAATACCTCATCTAAAAACATAGAAGGTATATTCTTTTCATCTCCAGTAGAGTTCTCAGAATAGGATAAATATAATTTATCAGTACAAGTAGATAAAATGTTGGCAAATATAAGAGACTCCTTGTCCAACTTTTCGTGATAATTCTTTACATCTAATCCTATACCTTTTAACTCTTCATAATTTTCCTCATTAAAAAAGAAATTTTCATCTGCTACATTAGGATATTTCCCTTGAGACAATCCTACTATAAATAAAACTTTAAATTTATGACCTCTAGCTGTTACTGGGGTTAATATATTAATTCCCTTATGATTTCCCTGAACTTCTACTATAGATTCATTTTGCAAATAACTTTCTAATAAGCTGAAAAATTCCTCTAAAGTGATTTTATCGTATAAAATATTTGTGAAGTTATTAAAATTAGTTAAAACTTCCCTAAACTTGTTTAGAGCTGCAAAGTCTCTATAGAGTAGATCATAATCCTTGGTTAGATTATAAATATTTATTATTGAATCCTCTATATTATATTTTTGTATAATATTCATAATCAATTCTACATATTCTTCTATATTAGCCTTTTCAGGGATAGATTTAGATTCCTCTTCTATAGCTATTATTATTTTTTCTATATTAGATGCATAGTTAAAAGATTGTAACTTATCACTATTTAACAATTCCCAAGTTGAATCAAATTGTAATTTCCTTAAAATATACTCTATAACTTCTTTATCCTCATTATTACATAAACTGAAATAATTGCTTTTAATCCTGTTTATAATACTTGTTTTGTTCCCTTTGTTTATATTAAACTCTAATATATGTAAAATTTCTTTTATTAAAGGTATTTCTATTAAACTAATATCCTTATTTAATGAGCAAGGAATCCTCTCCTCTTCAAAGACCTGGAACATTATATCTTTATACTCATTTGGATTAACTAATATAATAGCTATATCCTTTAAATCTACACCCTTTATAAAATACCTTTTAATTTCCTCAGATACTCTTTTTATCTCTAGATAACTATTAGATGCCTTTATCATATAAATATTAAAATTTGGTTTAATTGTTCTTTCCTTTTGGCTAAATACCATATTTCCTATATGCTCATAGTAAGATAGTTCTTCCTTTTCTACGTATATAATTTTAAATCCTAAATCCTTTAAAATGTCTATAGTTTTAAGAAGGGTATTGAAATTTTCCTCCCTATTAAAAGGCATATTAATATAAATAGAACAATCTGTCTTGGCTATTTCTTTTAATAGCTCCATCTCCTGAGGTCTAAAATCGAAAAATTCATCAATTACAATAAAATCTAATCCATCAAAAAAACTATTATCCTCCTTTAAAATGGTAAGACCTTTAAAAAAGCTTTCCTCTCTATCTATCAACTCCTGTTCATAGAGCCATTTTTCGTATTCTTCATAGATTAATCCTATTTCCCTATAAAATAATGTATTAGGGCTTTTGTCAATATAAATTTTAGGAGCAATTAAGGATCTTTTTATTTCTCCAATAATATTACCTACTACCTTTGTAAATCCTTTTTTAGATGAAATATTTTTATAATATTTTAATTTGCTAGCTGCATTTAGGTCTATAAATATCTTTGATAAAAGTGCTTCCTTCATCTCTCCATCTATATAAGTATAAAACTTATTTTTTAATAATTTATCTACTATATCATCAAAGGTAAATAGATTTATATCAAAGGTTTGTCCAACTTCTTCAATCATTTTATTCCTGTATTTAACCAACAATTTACCATTTGGAAGTATATAATAAAATTTATCTCCTTTATTTTGTTCTAAATAGTATATGGATTTGTTAAACAGTTCATCTTTTTTATCATTATTATAAGGCCCTAGATAGACTATTCTATCTTCCATGAACTTAACCTCCTTGTAGTCCTTTGATTTTATCTAATAATTCTTTAGTTTTATAATTTATAGATTCTATATCCACATCTTCTACTAAACTATCTTCTATATTATATTTTTGCTTCAATTTAATAATCCTATATACCTTTTCATTTAATTCTTCTTCAGTTATATCTCCATTCTTAACTTTTTCCTTTATTTTATCTATCACTTTTAATTGATTTTCATATCCATGACATATTAATAATATATCTCCACCAGCTTTTAAAAATTGTATAGAAGCATCTTCTATATTATAATTTTTAATTATAGCCCCCATAGTCATATCATCAGAGATAACCACTCCATCATAGGATAATTTTTCTCTAAGGACATTGGTTATTATTTCTTTTGAAAGTGTGGCTGGATAAATTTTATCTAATTTAGGATATAATATATGTCCAACCATTATTCCATCTACATCTCTATTGATTCCTTCAATAAAAGGAATCAACTCTAAATCCTCTAGTTCCCTTAAACTTCTTCTAACTATGGGAATATTTATATGGGAATCCATATCTGTATCCCCATGACCTGGAAAATGTTTTATTATAGATATAATGTCTACTGAATTTATACCCTTCATTACCTGTAATCCATTGTTAACCACTATATCTATGGTTGAGCCAAAAGCCCTACTTCCTATAACTGGGTTATTAGGATTTGAATTTATATCGACTACTGGAGCAAAATCCATATTAAAACCTAAAGATTTAATCCTCATACCTAATATTTTACCATACTCTAAAGAAACTTTTTTGCCATCTATACTTCCTATTGTTTTAGCCTCTGGCAGTTTTAAAAAAGGATTAGATAATCTGGATACTTTGCCCCCTTCTTCATCTATAGATAAAAATAAGGGTATAGGATTAGAAGAATTTATCTTCTTTAATGAGTTTAATAACTCAACTGTTTGTTCTACATCTGAAATATTATATTTAAATAATATAATTCCACCTATATGATTTTCTACTATCATTTTCTTTATATGTTCATCTACTTCAGTACTGTTTAATCCAAATATCACTAATTGACCTATCTTTTCCTCTGTATTCATGTTATCTATCATTTCCTCTATTTTATCTACCTTTTCAACTCTTTCTAATATTTCTTCATCATCTTGAATATTATCCTCTTTTTCTATAATTTCTTCTTGTTTACTTTTACAACTGACTAAAATTAAAATCAATCCTAGCATAATAACTAAAAATACTTTTTTATTCATATTATTTTCTACCTCTTCTCCTAATAAATAAACCCGGACAAGGGGACGGATACTTTGTCCGGGAACAACTAATATTCTATTTTTTAATAAATTCCTTCCCCAAATATACTTTATCTATATAATTTTCACCTGTAGAAGTTTTTATAGTTACTG
>JAAZMG010000140.1 GCA_012798935.1 Tissierellia bacterium
ATATTTGAAAAATGGGCTAAAAACAATAGGCTTATGTATTCTAATATTAAGGACCGATTAATAAGTGATGTCGTTATTAATAATCCCAAGAAGGATAATTTCTTTAAACGTGTTAAAATTCATCAATTAGATGATACCCAGTTTCAAGCAAGGCTAGTAAATGAGATTAGAGAACAATACGAGAACTTACCACAACGAGGAACAGTGGCAATCTTGGTTAGAGAAAACAAAGAAGCTCAGGAAGTTGTTGATATAGGGAAAAAGAATGGTCTTAATATAGAATATAAAAATACAGGTGGTTTATACCAAGCGGAGTCAACTCTAGATTTTTATAAATTAGTCTTGGCCCTACAAAATAATAAGAGCCCTAAGTACCTTATCAACTTGTATGATACAAATTATATATGTGATAGTCTTGATATCAAAGGTATTTTTATGCACAGAGGAAAAGATAGAGAATTATATGATTTTATTATGAAGAGCTGGCCTCTAGAAAACTGGGATAAGTATATAGAAAATTTCAAGAGGGATACCGCATTGAAGGTATTAAGAGAGATAGTATATGAACTAAGACCTTGGGATATCTATGGAGAAAAGTATGATGAAAACAGAGAAAAAAGAAAGATATACTATAAGCAGAACTTAGATTTGCTATTCGAGGAATTTTCCGTAGCTAAAAAAACTGATTATTTAACTTTAAATAAATTGGAGAATTTCCTGAGAATAATGATTACTACTCGTCAGCAGGAAGAGGCTGCTACTATGGACTTGGAGGAGGAAGGCAAGAACATTATATGTACGACAGTCCACGGTGCTAAGGGTCTGGAATATCATACAGTAATATTGCCATATACAAACAAGGATGTATCCGGTGTCAGAAAAGGCGGACCATATAATTTTCTAGTCATAGATGATGAAGAAAGCCAAAAGATAAAAATAGGGTATAGAATCAAGGGACTTAATCCAGGCAGTGTAATGAAAAATGCTTATTTTGAAACAGAAAATATTGATGATAGGGAATATAGGCTCAAAGAGGAAACAAGGATTTTATATGTTGCTTTGACAAGAGCAATCAAAAACCTAGTAATCTTTGAATACGATAAAAATAAGAATAAGGAGAGTTGGCAGAATTATTTAGAGTAGGTGGTAAAATGAAGATATATACTTATAGAGACCCTTTTAATTTGAAAAGTGAAGAGTTTTGGAAAGAAATATCGCAGTATCCCAACTTATGTGTTTCCCAAACCCTTGTATTAGGATTAACACAGAATCCAAAGAGGAATTATGTTAGATCGGACTACAATTATATATATACCATAGATAAACTAATTGATCAGTTATATGGTTCATGGACTGACGATCCACCTAATGATATAAAACAGTTTATTTCGTATTCTAATGAGATAAATCAGATAGAGGATCCAAATATACGTAATACATTTCAATTTAATAGATCGTCTGTAGTACAATCTATTAGAATGTTAATAGAATTGGGGATTTCTCCTGAAGAAATACCGAATTTAGAACAGGATTCAATGAATATCTTCAGGACTATATATTCAAATTTATCAAAGGAAGACTGTTGGAATGTACTTAATAAGATAAAAGTAGACAAAAGCGTACTTAAAAAAGCATTTGAAGATTTATTAGAGGAGGAAATTGATGAATTAAAAAAAAATAATCCTCAAGATAAAAACCTACAAGATCTCTGTAAGATTAAGGAAGATCCCGAGTCTATCAAAATGGATAAGATAGTTATACATGGAGTACATAAGTTTACTCCCATGATCACTAGATTTATTAATGATCTAAGATCTGCTGGTGTTGAAATCATCTTTATTATTAATTATATAGATGAATTTGAGAGAATATACGAAACCTGGCGGGAAGTGTATAGATGGACTGGCCTAGAGATACCCAAAAGTAGCCGGACAGGCATCAGCAAAAACAATTTGGGTGAGGCAATAGCATGCTTATTAGAGGGTGAAATTAAAAACTATTACAAAGAACATATCGAGTTCATAAAATTTGACAACATAAGTTCATTCTGTGACTATATTTCTGAAGTGTATAGTGAAGTTGACACTTCAAAATTACGTAAAAATGACAAAAGATCAAGAATTTTCAATATGAGGCAACAGTTCTATATAGTAAATACAGAAGAGGTTAATAACATACTGAAACAATATCATCCTGAGCAATTTGGGAATAGGCATTTTTTAGCGTATCCCATCGGACAGTTTATACTTAGTCTCTACAATATGTGGGATGATAAGTTAGCAACCTTAAAAATAGACGGAAATCACCTTAAGGAATGCTTGTCTATCGGTTTCTTTCAACAACCAAATAGACCAAATCCTCTTGAAATATATAGGAAGATAGAGTTTTATTATGAGCATTTAAGCATTGAGGACAATTATACAATAGACAAGTTATTAGATAAGCTAAAAATCTTAAAAGATAATATACATGAATTAGATAAACGCGAATCAGTTAAGAAGTCTAGCTCCTTAATAAGGAGATTTGCCATGTACACTTTGACTATAGAAGAAGTAGATTATTTTATCGATGTAATAAATTTGATTTTGAAGACAAGTAAAAAGTTATTTGGAGATGGCCACAATAAGGTAAACTTTAAAGAGCATTATTCCAAATTGATAGAAATATTAACTGAAGGGGATTTTGACCCAAGTTATTTAATAGAAGAAGAAAAGAAGATGATAGAGGATATAAAATATAGAATTTCTCTAATAGAGGATGAGGATATAGAATTTGAAGGTTCTATAGAAGATCTTAAAGAGTCATTGCATTTCTATTTAGCCAGAGTAGAATCTAAAGAAGAGCGAAAGGATCAATCTTCGTGGATTGCTAGGAATTTTGAACAATTGGACGGTGGTGTACTGTTAAAAGATGCTACCAGAACTGGTAGAGCATATCACATAGGTCTTGTGGGAGATCTAGATATGAACATTACAACAAGAGATTTGCTGCCTTGGCCATTGACTGAGGAGTTTTTTACAAAGAATAGATTTGGGAACAAGAATTATATCGCAACTATAACTTCCTTCAAGGAATATAGGAATTTTATAAGATATTCCCTTTTCTATGCAACTTATTTCTTGGATAAAAAAATTATTATCAGCTATGTAGAAAATCGCAAGGAAGAAAAGAATAAGCCGTATTATATATTAGATATATTGGGATTAGATGCAGAAAGGTATGATGACAGGAAAAGTAAGATTTTTAGGAAACGCCTCAGACCACGTGTAGAGAATAAGATTTCTCTACCTATTAGCCTTCAAAGCACAAAGGATGAGGCCAGAAACTTTTTATTTTGTAGATATAAATATTTAATAGAAGAAGTAATCCAAGGAGGAACTTATTTTGAGAGCGAATACCATCAAAATTTATACTACAAGACTATGTTGTTTTTAAATTCATGGGAAAAGCTTCAAGGCAAAGATATTAGTTTGGTTGAGGATGTTGTTAAAAAAACAAATTTGGAACTAAAGAAATATTTCGATTCTTGGAGTGAAATTAACTTCATAGATGCGGAGAATAAGGCTATTGATGAAATTAAAAAAAGACAGATCCAGAGAGATCAGTACGGGGACTATCGCGTAAGAGTTATGAAGGATCGAAATGATGATTATATTGAAACGAGAAGGAAATTCATTTATGCAAAGATAGATCAAAAAGGAGAAAAGACACAGGAGAAAGGCAGACAAAATCTAATAAGAGAAGTAATGTATTTACCATATGAACATGACATACAAAACGAAATATATAATTTTATTAATTATAATGAAGGCATTGAAAAGAATCAGGAAATTGAGAAATGCGAATATTGTGCCCAAAATAATTTGTGTTTGTATGGATTTAGGGAGAATGAATAATGAGTAGATTTTTAATTTTAGGTTGTAATAAAATTAGAGATAGGGATTGCATGATAGCTTATAAATATGATTCAGATGAATTTGTTATAGTTCGGTCCCAAAATATGGAGGCAATAACTGAAATAAAAGATATTGACCTATTTAGTGTGATAAAGGCACAAACCAGAGAAGTATATCCACAGATATATGATATGTTGTCCCTGCCTATAATGATCGGTGTAGAACATCAAGAAAGGGCTATCCAAATATTAGAGAATTATTCAAAGTCTATTGTTACATTCATAAAACCCTATAATGAAGATAGAGTTTCCTTAATCAAAGTGGACAATATTCGTGAAATAAGAATGGAAGCAAATAGGTACAGTATTGTTTTTGAATCCAAATCGTTATTAAAACGATATGAACTGTGCGATAAAAGAGTCGTAAGATATATAGATTCTTTTGATGTACATAAAAGAAAGGATTGCATTTATAACCTTATAAGATATATGAATCAAGATAATGTAAACACCTACTTTATTCTATTTAAAAACTATTCCAAAAGGAATCCACAAGTATTATTAATACATTCTCTCTAGAACAGGGGGTGAGAAATGATGGAGCAAATATATACATTGTTTTACAAGAGCAAAGAAATAGTATTTTCCCAGGGGAGTAGTATTGATAAGTTGCAAAGGATTAGAGAGGTAGACTTTCTGGATATATGTCAAGAGATCTTGGATAAATTGCCCAAGGATCAACAAATAGTTATTGTATTTGATGAAGATATAGAGATGTATGAAAGCTTATATATAATAAGCTTCTTGAAGAATAAAGGTTATAAACTTAATACATATGATAAGTATCAATGCATTCTATTTAGTTACATAAATAGTTTATGGGGATCAACTAAAAAGGAAATATGTCCCATATGGGATGAAAAGATTTTTCTCATCATGGATTTAGAGACTAATGATATAAATATCAGTTTTCTAAAAGTATCTAATAATCCAGAGAATCTAGTCGTAGAGCAATTAACTCAAGGTAGAGAATATGTATTAGTAGGTGAGATAGGTATTAAGGAGTATTTAGAAACTAGTAGAACAAATGATATTTATGAAGACCTGGCTGAGCATTATGTCAATTTAGAAATCAAAGATGCCATAGAAAGGCATTATATTAAAAATATAGAGATGTTAGAAGATATCTATATAGATATGATCATTTTATGCGGGGATTTTTGGGAGTATCCTTTCTTAATGCAGTATATAAAAAGCAAGTTTAATTTAGAGAATACGGAAATTATGCCTAAGGATAAAGAAGATAGAGAAGTGCTAAAGGGAGGATTAATCAGTGAGAAAATTCGGCAGGGATTAATTAGAATGCCTTTCAATAAAGAGGGAATTCAATATTTCGGTAATACTTTATCAATAGTACAAATGTATGGTGATAGACCCCTAGATAATAGGACAATTATACTGGAGAATAATGATATATTGCCAAGAGAATTTAGTTCTAGGGTCAAGGTTGAAAAGGCCTTAGAGTATCCATTAGTATTTAAGTTAGAAGCAGACAATATGCAAAATCCACCAAAAACAGTATGTATCAAGATAGATTTTCCCTTTGTTTATAAATATGATGAAATTATTATTCGTGGGGTGGCAAAAAAGCAAGAAATCATATGGGTAGATTATTCATTAGAACACCCTAAAAGTAATAGCATTATATCAGGGAGATTGTTGATTGACAAATAACTATGGGGTGAGGGGATAGCTATGGGTTTTTGTGTAGGAAATTATGTAAGATGTCCGGTTGATGATGATAGGATCAACCCTAGGGAATTTTTGATCGGTCAAGTAATCGCATTGAATAATCAAACGGATGAGATCACTGTAAGATTTCACGACATATACGATAAAAATCAATTCTTTGAAGATGCTCCTGATACAATGAAATACTACTTGAATGAAGTAGAACGGTGTCATATCAGGAGTGGAAGCAAAGCTATATATAAGAATGAATATGCATGTAACATTATTAAATTAAAGAGCAGCAAGGATAACAATTACTTTTATTACTATATAGAGCCTATAAATGGAAATGGGAGAATAACTGTTGTCTGTGAAAAAGATCTATATGTACAATATGATGATGGAGATTATAGTCCGGTTAGGCAACTAATTAATTATGAGTTACATAATCCTGCCTGGTACAAGAATAGATCAATAGTATCCAGCTCAATTAATGCTATTAAGAATTCGCCCGCTGGATTCGAATTGTTGTTAGGCTCTAGAGTTTATCTTTTCTCGCATCAAATGGATACTATAATAAGAGGTATCACAGGGGAATGCTGCAGAATTATGCTTGCTGATGAAGTAGGATTAGGTAAGACTATAGAGGCGTGTGTAATTTTAAAGGGACTGATGCAAAGGAATAATAGATTTAGCTGTATTATTGTGGTGCCTAGATCTTTGGTTAACCAATGGAAAAACGAACTTTCATATAAATTTTGGCTGGAGGTACCAATATGGGAACCTTCAAGCTGGACTCCAATTAAGGATAAATTAATTTTGGTGGCTATTGAGGACATAGAAGAGTATATAGATAGATTTGGGGATTCAAACTGGGATATGTGTATAGTAGATGAAACTCATAGGCTGCTTAACCAAAAAAGTTATTATGATGCAATACATAGGATAAGCAACCAAGTAGATAATATACTCCTTTTATCTGCTACTCCTATACAGCAAAGAAAAACCGAGTATTTATCTTTGTTAAAGCTACTAAGCCCTCAGAAGTACAAGGATATATCAGAAAATGAATTTGATGAGTTGATAAACAAGAGTAGAGCTATCAAAGATAAAGTGTATATGTTAACTAAAGATATAAAGTACTATTATGAAGATGAATTATGGGACGAATATATCGAAGAATTGGTAGATTTGAATTTAATATTGCAAGATAGTATCTTAGAGAATCTAATAAAGAACATAGATATATCCAGTGAAGATAAGGGATTAGAGATCATTAAAATAGCCCTAGCATATATATCTAATACCTATGAAATTGAAAGAAATATTATACGAAACAGAAGGATTGAACTATCAGATTCCATGTCTGCTAGAACTAAGAAAGTGATATCCTATCCTATGATGGATTCAAAATATAATTTCTATGAGCTAGAGGTCTATGATAAGCTAGTAGAATACTTGGAGATCTATAAAGATGAGCGTAGGCGATTAGGTAAGCCTATAAGTATGAAGTATATAAAAGATATGATCTCTGCAATGTTAAGCTCGCCGTGGGCTTTGGAAATCTTAGTGGAAAAAAGGATTAACCTAATAAATATAGATGTTCAGGAGTCTTATTACAATGACTTAGATAATTTGAAAGAACTGCAGATATTGGTAAATAGGTGGAAGAGAGAAAGTGAAAAAGAGCTAGAAGAAATGGACTATTATGAGGATTATCCAGAGCTCATAAAAGGAAGATTATTAAAAGCAATAGACTATTTAGATGAAAATTTTACTCAAGAAAAGGTTGTCATATTTAGTCAGTGGACTAAGACTGCAGAGGTTTTTGAGAAGTATCTAAAAAGAAAAGTAGGAGATCAATATGTAGTCAGCTTTTATAACGGCAAATCAGTTGGTGAACTAGAAGCTGCCGTAGATAGGTTTCAAGGCGAAAGGGACTGCAGATTCCTGGTCTGTGATAGCCTAGGGGGCGAAGGCAGAAATTTTCAAATGGCTGATGCCATCCTACACCTAGATCTACCTTGGAGCCCAATAGACCTAGAGCAAAGAATAGGAAGATTAGACAGGATAGGGAGACAGAAGTCTAAAGATGTTCTATCTATTGTATTGATATCAGAAGACACTATTGAATCTGATCTATATAATATCTGGGACAAGGGATTAAATATCTTTAGTGAATCCTTGAGTGGAATCGAGATAGCATTAAACGATGTAGAGAATGAAATTAGTGATGCCCTTCTATTTGATATCAAATACGGATTAAAGGATTCCGTAAATTCTATGGCCAATAGCATAGCTAGAATGAGAGAGGAAGTGGAAAAAGAAAGATATTTTGATTATGCAAAAAGATTAGATCCGAATAGGGATAGAAAGTTAAAGGAATTAGTCCGAAGATTTGATAGTGATGGGGGAAAACAGCTAAGAGCTACAATGGGAGCTTGGGCTAGTATGGTTGGTTTATCCTCCAGAAAAAGTACTGTATTAAATAGTAAGGGTGAAGAGGATACAATAATAACATATATACCAGAAGATTTCAAAATAAATGCAGCCAAGGTAGCAATGTTTAATCCCCCTGATACCAAGGAGGCTTTAAAAAGGTCGAGAAATAAGAGGGAGTTACGGGGAACATTTTCTACAGATATAGCAGTAAATAGAGAAGACTTAATATTCTTTGCACCAGGAGAGTCAATATTCGACTCCATAACGGAAAGTGCACAGAGTTCATATAGAGGTAGGGCCTGTGCTTTTGCCATAAAGGCAGATTTCGAGTGGGTAGGATTGGTCTTTAAATGGAATACAAATTTCAACCTAGACTATTTGCTAGATCAAGGTCATAAAGAGAGTGCAAAATTTGACATAAGTGATTATCTGTTAATAGATCAGTTTACTACCTTGCATCCGCTGCTCAAGTCATGTAAGGATGTTGATGAGAGATTAGTCAGGAAAAGATTAGAGGATTGGATCAATGAGGGATTTAATGAAGATTGTGTTCATTTAGGAAAAAGGGGCAGGACTCCGAAATATTTCGATAAAATAAAGGGTTACGATTCAAATGTTGAATGGTTTAAAGCCTATTTTAATAAAAAAATATGGGAAAAACTCGTACAAGGCCATTATCGTAATTCATTTAATGATGTAAGAAGGCAGGTAAGGGATTTGATAAACATCGAGGGGGCAGAAAAACAATTTGAAGAGATTATTACTTCAATTAAAGCCAGAAATATATATTTTGATTCTGATGTTTTAAATGTATATGAGGATATAAACTTAAACCAGGAGAGGGATGCGATACTTAACGGTTTAAGGAATATAGATATATATTTAGATTCTGCTGCTCTAGTGTGGATGGTGAAAAATGATGTATCCTGATAATCAGATTATGCAAGATGTTTTGATAGAAAGAATTACAGCCCAAGAAGGTATGATCAGGCTAAAACAAATGCTGGAATCCTGCGGAGAGCATGAATATGGTAGAGTCGCGTCTGCATATAGGGTTTGCAGATCAATTGCGGATATTATTAAAGGGACGAATACTTGGATAGATTTGTGTGGCAACTTAAGACAAGCTATTTTTATCTATAATCAAGATGTGTTAGTTAGTGAAAGGATATATAATAATATAAATAAAATAGCTCATAATTTTAAAATAATATGTCATGGACAGGATAAAAATAAATTATATAAAATCAATGCACATATGGGTTTGCCAAAATGGATGGGAAAAACTCATAATATAGCCAAATGCTATAATCAAAAGCCTATAGAAAGATTTAGCAGCCCAGTAGGGGATTTTTCATTATATAATATGACTGGCTTCAAATATTATAACTCCCAAACCCAGAAGGCTTTAATTCAAGCCGCTATGAATATGCCAGATGGTTCAACTTTGCTAGGATGTATGCCTACAGGAGAGGGGAAAAGCCTGGTGGGATTAATGCCCCAATTATATGAGGAGAAAGGTACTTCCATAGTTATTGTGCCTACTATTTCTCTTGCCATTGATCAATCTAATGCTGCTAGAAGGTTGTATAAGGATCGAGAATATGCACCTATAGCTTATCATTCTGAGTTACCAGAAGGAGTAAAGAGTGAGATTATTGAAGGACTTAGAAAAGGCGAACTTCCAATTTTATATATTTCGCCTGAGGCATTGCTTAATTCGAGCTTTAATAAAGTAGTTTTAGATATGGCGGAAAAGGGACAGATAAATAGGTTGGTTATTGATGAAGCTCATATAGTTGAGGATTGGGGAGAGCAGTTTAGGACAGAGTTTCAGCTATTATCCGTATATCGAAGAAAGCTATTAAAAGCATCGAATAAAAAACTGAAAACTATATTATTGTCTGCTACCTTTACAAAGCACTGTGTAAATTTATTAAAGAACTTATTCTCAGAGGGTGATAATTATATAGAAATCAGAGGAGATGCACTTAGACCTGAAATTCAATACTATATTGATGTTAATAGGACCAATATACAGAGATTAACCAAATTAAGAGAGATCATTCTTTTGTTGCCAAGACCCATAATAGTTTATGTTATTAGACCTGATGATGCAAGAATGTTGAAAGATGAGTTAAACGAAATAGGACTTCATAGCGTGGATACCTTCACTGGCGATATAAGCAGTAGAATCCAAAGGGAAGATCTAATGGATAAATGGAATAATAATGATATTGATATTATGATAGCTACATCAGCTTTCGGAATGGGAGTGGACAAAAAGGATATTAGAACAATAATTCATTATTGCATTCCTGAGAGTATGAATAGATTTTATCAAGAAGTTGGTAGAAGTGGTAGAGACAGAATTCCTTCTATTAGCTTGCTTTTAACCATGCCATCTCATGATATGGAGGATACAATACAAATAACAAGCAGTAAAAACCTTACTGTAGACAAGTTTATAGACAGATGGAAGGCTATGAAGACACAAATTATTGACAGGATAGATGGCAATACAATCTGGGTTGATACTAATGTAAAACCTTCATATATTGACGAAGATGAGATTACAGGCAGACTAAGTGCATCATGGAATGAATATGTCTTATTGCAGTTATTTAGACATGGATTTATAGATATTTTAGATATGGAAGTTGATCATACTAGGACAAAAAATATACTCATTAGAATAAAAGACGAGATAGTTGATAACCTTGATGCATTAAGCAAGATCATAGATCAAATAAGAGAAGAGGATATTAAAAGAAGCAAACAGAAAATCAAAGAAATGAAAGACCTGTCCACCAATTATATATTTGAAGACTGCATAGCTAGGCGGCTAAAAAAAATATATAACTTAGCCCCACCAAGCTGTGGAGGATGTGAGTATTGCAGATCCCATAACTTTGAGCCATATATTCTTAGGAATTACACGGAATATATGCATGGCAAGAAGATAATTATAGAATCCTTGATGAATAGGAAGCATTCTACCTATGAAGATTACTTTGAGATAAAAAATAGTATGATCTTGCAATATGAGAGCTTAGATATAGATAGCCATCAGATAAGTATCATACTTGAAAGTCTGTTGAAAGTTGGAGTTGATTCTATAGTAATAGGTTCCGAATCATTATATAAGAAGTTTGATTTTGGAGGTTTAAGCTATAAACCTGATAGATACTGTAGCATTATCACCTATGATGAATTAGAGGATGAATATAATGACATTGTTATAGCTGGTACCATAGCCATCTTATATGAGAAGCCTAATGAGTCTAATATGAACTGGAACCTATATAATTTAGCTTCAAGATTGATGGCTAGAGGAAACAGAATAATTCATGTAATGGATAATGAACTAGGAAAGCATCCTGAAAACCAATTTGTTAGAAATATTGATGCAATAGCAAATTATATTACCACAAACATATCATCTTAAAGGGGGATGTTGATAATGATATACAAGGATAATTTGAGAAAAGAAGTAACCCCTAGCAGGTTGTTATCCTTTTTAAATCTGGTGATTATGGGTAATTATACCCGAGAGGCTTTAAAGAGTCTGATATATCCACCTAGCTTAACAAGGGATTCAAATGCTGATTTTAATAGGATTTTCAATTTTGCTATGGATATCAACCTTGTAGCCGAGGAAGAGCATAGAAGAATAGGTTTTATCAAAAACGAGATTATCAAGATAAAAGATAATGAAATAGACGAGGACAGCTTTAAAAAATATATGAATAGATGTCTATTTTACAGTCGAGAAAGTTTGTTCTGGAGAATAACAAATAGTTTAATTCGGAAAGATGCTAGCATTTTGAAGAGCAAAACCAGCGAAGACCTTATTAAGCTAGTCTATAATGATGTTCATATAGATAGGGAAGACATTTTGGCTTGGAGGTTTTGGGCTAAATATCTTGGCTATGCTTATAATTTAATGGACGAATTTATAATAGTAAACCCATTTAAGTATATTGCTCAGCTGAATAAGGAGATTTTAAGAGATGAAAAGCCTAATGAGGAAATGATGTTTGGTAAATATATGACAGAATTAAAAAGCAGGGCATCGGTCCTAGAAGGCTGTACAAATGGGAATAATGTTTCTTTCCCTATATCCCTCGCATTGGTTACATTACATAACAACCAGCAGATTGAACTTTTATATAACAAGGATTCTAGAGAAATATGGCATTTAGAAAACATGAAGCTGAGCGGTAAAGATCAAGTATCCCATATTAGGATTGGAGGGTGACTAAATGGATATTAACTTGATTAAAAAGAGAATGGGTGAGGTAATTCATACCACTGCCCTAGAGAACACTAACTATGACTTTATGGCA
>JAAZMG010000141.1 GCA_012798935.1 Tissierellia bacterium
TAAAACACCTAAATTAATTACTGAAGAAATGGTTAAACAGATGGAACCTGGCAGTGTTTTAGTAGATGTAGCAATTGACCAAGGTGGATGTATAGAAACTACTTATCCTACGACCCATGCGGATCCAATATTTATAAAACACGATGTAGTACACTATGCAGTGGCAAATATTCCAGGAGCCGTTCCTAGAACATCAACTCTTGCTCTAACAAATGTAACACTACCTTATGCGGTTAGAATAGCAAATAAAGGCTGGAAACAAGCTCTTATAGATGAAGAACCTCTAAGAAAAGGTGCTAATATATTAGAAGGAAAAGTAGTATTTAAAGGTGTTGCAGATGCATTTGATCTACCTTATACACCAGCAGAAGAAGTATTGGGAATATAAATTCTTAAGTTTAATAAACTCCCTTAAGTCTTTACTTAAGGGAGTTTATTATATATTTTATATCCCAATATAATTCATTTTTTTAATATACTTAAACCCATCTTCATTTACCGTTATTATACTGATACTTCCGTTATCTAAGCTAAATTTAAAAAAATATTCAACATTGTCAAAAACCCAACATAAAGCAATCCTTATAACTCCATCATGGCATACTAAAAGCACATCTTCATCCTTCTTTACTATTTCCTCTAAAAAAGAAGTAACCCTTTTATAAGCTAGTTTTGTACTTTCTCCTTTTGGCGCTGGATAGTTTATAATATCTTCATTCCACCTATTAACTTCCTCTGTAAATTGTTCTTTTATAGTTTCATAGGTCTTCCCTTCAAATAAACCAAAATCAACTTCCTGAATCCTATTTTCTACCTCTCCATCTAAACCTAATATTTCCATAGTCTCTATTGCTCTCTTAAGAGGGCTTACATAAACTCTGTCAAAGGATAAGGTTTCTATTACTGTTCTTGTTCTCTCAATCTGTTCTCTGCCCTTATCTGTCAATGGAGTATCTTTTGTGCTAAAATTCTTAAGTACATTCCCTTCTGTTTCTCCGTGGCGAATTAGAATTATATCCATTTTATCGCCCCTATAAATACTACTAATGACACTATTTCAGCTAATTCTATAGTTGCTCCATAGACATCTCCAGTAAATCCATCTATTTTTTTATAGGTAATTACTGTAATTATCTCTCCTATTATAAAAGAAAATAATAAAGGAATTAAATACACAGGATTCAGTACTATTAGAATTAGAATATATACAATTCCTCCAACGAAAGCATATTTTTGGGGATTGCTCTTATGGAACATATCTCCTAATCCATTTTTCCTTCCAATTTTTTTAGTAGACATTATATAGGATATTACAAGACGACTATTTCCATAGGATAGCCCTAATATTAACGGAATATTTCCCTCTAAATTCGATAGGATAATATATTTTAGGAGAATATCTAACACTATGGATATTACTCCAAAGGCACCTATTCTACTATCTTTCATTATCTCAAGAATCTTTTCTTTATCCCTATAAGAATAAAATCCATCAGCCGTATCAGATAATCCATCTAAGTGGAGACCTCCTGTAACTATTATCATAGAAAGTACAGCAAAAAAAGCTCCTATATCCTTATTCATATAGCTAAATATATGGTAAGTTAAACCTCCAATTCCCCCAATAATAATACCTACCAAAGGAAAAAAGAGAATGCTCTTTGAAAGATTTTCATTATTAAAATCAACTTGTTTATTAATTGGTAATCTAGTTAAGAACTGGATTGCCAATAAAAGTCCATCTATCATTTTATTTTCACTGGTATGCCACAAGATACCAAATAAACCTTATCTGATATAGTTGCCACTCTCTGGTTTATTCTCCCTTGAATATCTCTAAACACTCTACTTATATGATTGGAAGGTACTAGAGAACATCCTACCTCATTGGTAACCAACACTAGATTATATCCCTTATACTTAATTGGTTTTATAAGGGAATATAATTCATCATATATCTTATTCTCTACCCTATCCTGTAATTCACTACCAATATGCTCTTCATCCTTAGTCATATCGAACATAATATTAGAAGTAAGAACAGTTATACAATCTAATAAATAATTTTTTTCCTCTCCTATAGATTTTATAAGATTATAGTTTCCTTCATAGGTTCTCCAATAGGAAGGTCTACTTTCCCTATGGCGTTTAACTCTCTCTTCCATCTCTTTATCATAAACTTTAGATGTGGCTATATATACTACATCTTTTTTATCTTTATATAGGCTTTCTGCAAACTTGCTTTTACCACTCCTTGCTCCACCTGTAACTAAAATTATCATATAATCACCTAATATCTACTAATACTTTACTGTTAATAGAAGCTTCTTCAAAGGTTACCATTTCATCCATTATACAAAGAGCAGCATCCATTACTTGAAATGCTAATGGACATCCTGAACCTTCCCCTAATCTCATCTCTAAATTTAACATAGGTTTAAGTCCCAATTCCTTCATCATATATATTGCCCCTGGCTCTTTTGATAGATGGGATGGAAATATGTATTCCTTAACTAAAGGATTAAATTTAACTGCACTAAGGGCTGCTGCTGAAGAAATAAATCCATCTATAACTATAGGCTTCCTATTCTTTGCTGCAGATAGGAATACTCCACACATACCAGCTATATCAAACCCACCAACTTTAGAAATTACATCTATTGGGTCTTTTTTATTGGGTTTATTTAACCTCAATCCTTGATTTATAGCATTTTTCTTGGATTCATATTGTTCTTCTGTAAGACCTGCTCCTTTACCACTTGTAATCTCAGGGCCAAATCCTGTAAATGCACTTAATACTGCTGCAGAAGTAGTAGTATTTCCTATTCCTAGCTCTCCAGTACCAAGAATATCATAGCCTTCCTTAAATAAATTATCTCCTACCTCTATACCAACTTCAATGGCCTTCACTGCCTCATCATAGGTCATACTAGGCCCTTTTGTAAAGTTTTTAGTCCCACAATTTATCTTTTTATTTAATACTTTAGGATTTTCTATGTCTTCCTTTAATCCAATATCTACTATTGTCAAATCCGTATTGGTCATTTTAGATAAAACGGAAACACCTGTAAAACCTTTGGTCATATTTTCAGTTAATATCATGGTAAAAACCTGAGGACAAGCACTTACCCCTTCTTCCACTACCCCATTGTCTGCACACATAACAACTATGTTTTTTTTATCTATTTTGTTATATATATTTCCTGTAATACCTGCCATTTTTATTACTATTTCTTCTAACTGACCTAGACTTCCAATAGGTTTTGCTAAATTATCCAATCTTTTTTTTGCTTCTTCTTTAGCTACTTCATCTGGTGAAGATATTGATTTCAATGTTTCCTTTAATAATTCCATTTTTATCCCTTCCTTTTTATAATTTTGTCATA
>JAAZMG010000142.1 GCA_012798935.1 Tissierellia bacterium
TGGGATTTATTAGTGTGAATTTAGGTTTTTTTAATCTTTTACCTTTACCTGCTTTAGATGGTAGTAGAATTGTATTTCTATTTATTGAGATTATAAGGGGAAAAGCTATAGACCCTGAAAAAGAAGGATTTATACATTTCATAGGTTTTGTATTATTAATATTGCTTATGATAACTGTAACTTATTCAGATGTTATTAGATTTAATATATTTAGAAGGTGATTTTAATGGAAAGAAAAAAAACGAAAAAAATCATGGTAGGCAGTGTGCCAGTAGGTGGAAATACTCCAATAACTGTTCAATCCATGACGAATACGATTACTAAGGATATTGCTAGTACCGTAAAACAAATACAAAGATTAGAAAAAGTAGGCTGTCATATTATTAGAGCTGCTATAACAGATTTAGATGATGCAGAAGCAATAGAGAAAATAAAAGAAAATATAACCATTCCTTTCATTGCAGATATTCAATATGATTATAAATTAGCTATAGCTGCTGTTGAAAAAGGTGCTGACTGTCTAAGAATTAATCCTGGTAATATAGGTTCAGAAACTAAGGTAAGAGAGGTTGTTAATATTTGTAAGGAAAGACAAGTACCTATACGTATAGGTGTGAATTCTGGGTCTATAAAAAAAGAATATTTAGAAAAATATAAAGGTGTTAATGAAAACTCTATGGTATATAGTGCCTTAGAGCATATAAGACTGTTAGAAGATATGAATTATGAAGATATAAAAATATCGTTAAAAGCTAGCAGCGTTCCTTTGACCATAAAAACCTATGAAAAAATGTCTCAAATGGTGGACTATCCATTACATTTAGGAATCACTGAGGCAGGTCCAATATGGAGAGGTACCATAAAATCTGCTGTTGGTATTGGAACCCTTTTATCCATGGGTATAGGGGATACCATTAGAATATCCCTAACAGGTGACCCTGTGGAGGAGGTAAGGGTAGGTAGAGAAATTTTAAAATCGTTAAATTTATTAGAAGAAGGAATAGAAATAATATCCTGTCCTACCTGTGGTAGAACTAAGATACAACTTATAGAATTGGTGGAAGAGGCTGAAAAAAGATTAAAGGATATAAAAAAACCATTAAAGGTGGCCATTATGGGATGTCCTGTAAATGGTCCAGGAGAAGCACGAGAGGCAGATATAGGGATAGCTGGAGGGCAAGGAGAAGGATTGATATTTAAGAAAGGGAAAGTTATTAAAAAAGTAAAAGAAGAGGCCCTTATAGACCAGTTAATAAAAGAGATTGAAAATCTTTAATTATTTTATTAAATAAAAAGGTGTTTTCATATTAATCAACATTATAGCGGTATCAAGGAGGGTTAAGGGGGTAAAAGCAAAGAATGGCGGAACAAAATATAAAATTATCCCAATTATTTAGAAGCAATGATATTTCAATAGATTTAAATATAGAAAAATTATTTGTTGAAAAAGTTGAGATTTACACCCATAGTGAAACGATTAAGGTAGTATTGATTTCAAAAAAACTTATGATAGAACAGGACTTAGAAAAGATAACAAAAGTTCTGGAAGAAAGATTTCAGAAATTTAATATATTGTTAAAAATCAGATATGATATTCCTACCAATATAGAAAACATTATGGATAAATATTGGGATAATTTATCATATTATATCGAAAAGGAGATCCCTTCCAGTAGTTCCTGGATTAAAGATTTAGATTGGAAAATAAATGGGAATTCTCTTACTATTTTTCCAACAAATGATATAGTAAATTATGCCTTAGAGAACAATAGAATGGATTATAAAATAAAACAGAAGATAATAGATGAATTTAATATAGATTTTAATGTGTACTTAGATGATTCGAGAATTAAAGACAATGGATTTGAAGTTATTGAACAGGCAATAATTGAAGAAAAGAAGATATCCATGGAAACTTTAAATAACAATAACCATAATAATACAACTAATTCAAAGAAAAAATTTGTTTCCACTAATAATAACTATATATTTGGCAAAAAAATAGCAGGAGAGCCTATGGAGATTAGGGACATTACTCCTAATACAGGGCTAGCTATAATTTCTGGTGAAATATTTCAACTGGAGACTAGGGATATAAGAGGCAATAAAAAACTAGTAATTTTTAATATATCAGATTTTACAGATTCTATGACAGTAAAAGTATTTTTAACAGAAAAGCAATTTGAAGAATTTGCAATTAATATAAAAGATGGATTAAGAGTAAAAATAGAAGGGGATATTATTTTTGATAATTACTCAAAGCATTTAGTTTTAATGCTTAAATCCCTAAACATATTGGAAAAGGAAGAAAGAGTTGACTTGGCAAAAGAAAAACGGGTGGAACTTCATCTACATACCCAAATGAGTTCTATGGATGGGATAACTAGTTTTAAAAAGTTAGCTAAAAGGGCAAAAAAATGGGGACATAGTGCAATAGCAATAACGGATCATGGAGTAGTACAAGGTTTTCCAGAAGCCATGGAATCAGGTAAAGATTTAGGAATTAAAATTATATATGGAGTAGAAGGATATCTAGTAAACGATAGTAAATCTATTGTAGTTAATTACAATAGAAATCAAAAATATCATAAATATGTGGTTTTTGACATAGAGACTACTGGCCTTTCTCCTGTTAACGATATGATAACAGAAATAGGTGCTGTTAAAATTGAAAATGGCATAGTAGTAGATGAATTTAGTCAATTGATTAATCCTAAAAGGCCTATTCCAGATAAGATAGAAAAACTAACTGGTATTACTGATGAAATGGTTAAAGACCAACCAACAATAAAGGAAGTTCTACCGGAATTTCAAGATTTCATTAAGGATTCAGTATTGGTTGCCCATAATGCTACTTTTGATGTTGGGTTTATTAAAGAACAACTTTCAAAAATAAAAGAAACTATAAATAATCCTGTTTTAGATACATTAGAGTTAACAAGGACTTTATTTCCTCATTTGAGGAGTCATAGACTTAATGTAATAGCAAAACATTTAAATGTAAATTTAATAAACCATCACAGAGCTGTAGACGATGCAAAAGCAACAGCAGAAATTTTTCTTAAGTGTATGAAGTTATTAGAAGATAACCAAGTCAATAGCTTTTGTCAATTGAACAAACTGACTTCACAAAAGGATGTTTCAAAAGATGAGTCCTTCCATATAATAATTTTAGCTAAGAATAAAGTAGGTTTAAAAAATTTATATAAGCTAGTTTCTGAATCTCATTTAAACTATTTTTATAGGAAACCAAGAATACCAAAATCTTTGTTAACTGAATATAGAAAAGGATTAATAGTTGGAAGTGCTTGTGAAGCTGGAGAATTATATAAAGCAATCCTTAGGAACCGAGATTACAATGAAATAAAAAATATTGTAAGCTTTTATGATTATTTAGAAATACAACCTATAGGAAATAATATGCATTTAGTAAGAAATGGATTAGTAACAGATATAGAAGGGCTAAAAGCTATTAATAAACGTATTGTAGAACTTGGGGATAGGTTTAACAAACCAGTTGTTGCTACAGGGGATGTACATTTTTTAGATCCTAAGGATGAAATTTATAGGAGAATATTAATGGCTGGACAAGGTTACTCTGATGCAGATTTACAGCCACCTCTTTATTTTAAAACTACTGATGAGATGTTAAGTGAATTTGAGTATCTGGGAGGAGAGAAGGCAAGAGAAGTAGTTATTAAAAACACTAATTTAATTTCAGATATGATAGAGGAACTGGTTCCAATTCCTGAAGGCACTTATCCACCAGTTATAGAAGGTGCTGAAAAGGAGCTAAAGGAGATAACATATAGTAGGGCAATTGAGATTTATGGGGATCCTTTACCTAGTATTGTAAAGGAAAGGTTAGATAAGGAACTAAACTCTATTATTAAAAATGGATATGCTGTTATGTATATAATAGCTCAGAAGCTAGTTTGGAAGTCTATGGAAGATGGATATCTGGTAGGCTCTAGAGGTTCTGTAGGTTCTTCATTTGTTGCTACAATGAGTGGTATAACGGAAGTTAACCCCTTAGTGCCCCACTATGTATGTCCAAAATGTAAATATAGTGAATTTATAGAAGATGGTTCTATTGGCTCTGGAATAGATTTACCTTCTAAAGATTGTCCAGAGTGTGGTACTAATTTAAAAAAAGACGGTCATGACATTCCTTTTGAAGTCTTTTTAGGATTTGAAGGAGATAAGGAACCAGATATAGATTTAAATTTTGCTGGAGAATATCAAGCTAATGCTCATAAATATACAGAAGAGTTATTTGGAGAAGGCTATGTGTTTAGAGCAGGGACCATTGGAACTATAGCTGATAAAACTGCCTATGGATTTGTAAAAAAATATTATGAAAAAAAGGGATTAAATGTGCATCCTGCTGAAATAAATAGACTTGTTCAAGGATGTACTGGAATAAAACGTACTTCAGGTCAACACCCTGGTGGTGTAATGATAGTACCCAAGTATAAGGATATATACGACTTTACTCCAATACAATATCCAGCAGATGATAAAAACTCAGGGGTTATAA